>SUTT01000050.1 GCA_015152565.1 Cyanobacteria bacterium SIG27 | reverse complement strand
TACTCAAAAAACAGTCGAGAGCTTGTAATTAAGCTAATCTCATACAAAATAAGCATCAAACCAAAACTCAACAAAAAGTCACAAGCTCTCTCCGATTTTTGATGTGATGATAAAAATTTAAAAAAGGTTAATTACAATAATTACTTTATTCCAATAAGCGAAAAATTTAATTCCGTACGAAAGTAAAACTGGAGGGTATTTTATGCGCTCTAAAATTTAGTTAAAGAAACATGGGAATTATTGTAGCAGGTGTATAAAATATCCCGACTGTTTTACTCAGGAATTAAATTTTGAAGCGGTATTTAAAAACCGACATTAAACCAAGCCAGTCTTTTCTTCTTTTTTGGTTCTATTTTTTCTTCTTTTGATTGCGGCGCTTGAGCACAAAAGAAGAAAAAATGAACAAGAACTTTAGTTCTTTATGAAAGGTTTTGTATAAAATAATACATTTTATTTAATTATCAAAGTACAAATTAAAAGAATAAATCCTTATTCTTCATTAACATCTCTTGCAAGCCACTCAGTCGCTCTTGCACCTGTTAAAATTTTTCCATCAACGCGAATACCGTAGCCAAAAGGGTCTTCGCCAGAATCTATACCATCTATATCGATACAGAAAATTTTATAAATTCTATTAAATCCTTGATTATCAGTATGATGAATAAACTGTCTATCATTACAAAAATTATTGCCAGATTCATCCGAGCACGAAGAAGATGTTTCTTCTATCGCACCACTCTCACCCCAAGTAATTCCAAAATGATATTTAGGATTAGCATTATATAAAACAACATCATCATTCAATATTAGCTCTGGACCAACTTGGCTTGAAACCTCTCGACACGCTTCATCTGCTTGAATTGCAACTTCTTCTCTGGTATTTGCATAGGAACTTGTGCTTGTGGCATATTGCAATATGTTGTATTTTCTATTTTTTGTATTAATTGATGAACAATTACTATTTTTTACGTTTAATACGTCAGCTATTGTTTCGCAAAAATATGTAGCTGAATCTACAAGGTTGCTATCGGGCTTCACTCCTAAATCCCCATCAAGATAATATTTATCACTTGTCACTAGTTCTCGAATTACAGTACCTAAAGTATTATGAGCTTTTTTAAATTTCATTAGGTTTTCATCTGGCATTGATTGTCTAGCTACTGGAAGTAAAATTGCAGTTAATACTCCAATAACAGTTAAAACAATCATAACTTCAGCTAGTGTGAAAGCTTTTTTCATATATTAGAACTCCATTAGATTCTTCGGTCGTTTTACTCCCTCAGAATGACGATTATGTTACCTTTAGTCATTCTGAGACTTTAGCTGAAGAATCTATTGTAATAATGCGTAATTGTTTAATAGCTTCTTAAGTCGTTTTACTCCTTCAGAATGACGTATGATAAAAATACATTTAAGTATCTCTACCCAAATGAAATTCTAATATATATATATATTGCAAGTGGGATACGAAAATTGAATGAAAAAAACAAATTTTCTAGGGATTTTCTTCGCTAAGTATAAACTTTTGTAAAGTTTCTTGACAATTTAAGAAAAAACTAGCAACTTAATTTTTTGAGGACACTTAAAAGGCATGTAAACTCCTCTATAAACTCCGTAATACTAATTCTATCCATCACGGCTTAATTTGTTCACAAATTAGCCGTTTTTTTTGTTTAAATAATACTACATTTGTCTTAAGATAGAACGTACATCATCGGTTATAATCATATCGGGATATTTGACTACAAAATCATCAAAAGTAGCTCTGGCTTGAAATTTTCTATCAGTATAAAGATAAATTAAACCAACAACAATACGATTATAAGGATTTTTATTATCGGCAATATGCTTTTTTAATTCGCTTTCAGCAATCCCAAGTTTAATATAGCAATCTACAAGAGTTTGATAGTACTCCATATTAATGCAATCTTTTTTAATTGCACCCTCGATAGCGTTTTTAGCTAATCTAAAGTTTCCTAAAGCAAGGTAACATTTGGCGATATTATTCAAATAAGCACCGGACGCCTGAGTATTTGGAGCAATATTATAAGCAATTTCATACTCTTTAAGAGCAGAGATATATTTTTTTTCATCAAAATAAATGTTGCCCATGTTTGAGTGCAAACGGGCATTTTTTGTGGCATCAATTTTTCCTTGAACATATCCATCCATCCCATGATTAGATTGAATGGCAAAACAAGGTAAAATTAGAAAACAAAATAAAATTAAACTATAAATAAATCTCATCATTTTCTTTTGCAAAAAGAATATTTTCATTTTTTCTTGTGAACTCTTCTTCTAACATTGCCAATTTATCATCATCATAATCAGGATCATAGTGGAAAAAGAAAAGTTTTTTCGCTTTAGAAAGTTGTGCTGTTTCTATTGCCATTTCAAAAGTCGAATGCCCATAGCCTTGCTTTGGTTGAATTGGATTAATGTAGTCTTGATAAGTATATTGAGCATCATGTATCAAGCAATCGCAGTTGTGTGAAAACTGGATAAACTTCTTATCAGCACCAACGTAACTTTCTTTATCGGTTGCATAAACCAAAGATTTACCTTTATATTCTACCTTGATACTTAAACAACCGTTTTTAGGGTGTGCCATGGTTTTATTTGCACTAACTATAATATCATCAATTTTTATATCGATATTTTCATCTAAACTATCAAAAACCTTAATATCTCCTGATTGAGAAATTACTACAATATTATTTTGAGAAAAATTGTTAATATTAAAATTGCTTCTAATTTCATCAATTCCAAGAGGAAAAACCTTATCAAAAAGAATGGTTTTGAGCGTGTCTTTTAAATTTTCATCATTGGAATTTAAACCAAAAAGATTGATTTTACTGCTCGGATTGAACAATGGGCGGTAAAATTGCAGCCCTTGAATATGGTCTTGATGTATATGGCTTAGAAAAATCGTCGCATTATGAGGGGTTTTATCTTGATTAATGATTGAATTTTTAATTTCATCAATTCCAATATCGATAATTCCTGTGCCGGCGTCAAGGATAATTAGTTGTTTTCCGCAGCGAACCTCAACACAAGCAGTATTTCCTCCATATTTTAAAAAATTAGCCTTAGCAGTAGGGTATGAACCCCTTGTTCCTCTAAATTTTATTGAAAAATCTGACTGATATGCCATTTTGTTCCTTTAAATTTCTTGTGGTGTGACAGTTTCTTTCTTTTTAAAATTGAATAGTTTTTTCTTTTCTTTTGTTTTTATTTCTGTTTGTTTTGTTAACTTTTTAAGTTCTTTTTTGGAAGTTTTTGTTTCTTTTGAAATATTTTCGATTTTATTTCTTTTATATCTTGCAGATTTAGGTTTGTTTTTATGATAAATAAACTGGGTATTTCTATCAGTTTCAAAACCAGCTAAAGTTGCATAAGAAATTACACTTTGGCGGTTTTGTTCTTTAATTTCTTCAAGGGTTGTTTCTAAAAATTTAAAATCATAGATAACTCTGTCTTTATAATTAGTGATTTTAATTCTTCTAAATGCCATTGGATAAGTCACCATAGATGGAGTTGACACAAAAACAAGATTTCCAATGCGACGAATTTTAGTTGCATGATAGTGACCAGATAGAACAACTATTGGGTTTCTATATTTAAATAAAATTTCGTTAAATTCTTTAGCATTAACAATTGCATGCTCTTTAGCTACAAAAGGCTCAACTGGCGCATGATGAAGCGCTATTACAACGACTTTATCTTGATTTTGTCTTAATTCGTTATCAAGAAAATCTAATTGTTCTTTTGGAAATTCACCCATTGCAGTTTTATTATCTTTAATAGTGGCATCTAAAACAACTATTCTAAAATCTGTTTTAGGAGTAAAAGCATAATATGTATCTTCAAAAATATAATTTGGATTATAGCCACGAACGGTTTCTAAGACTTGCTCTTTTGTCATATCGCCATAAAACTCGTGGTTTCCAAAGGTATTTAAGGTAGGATATTTTAATTTAGATAAGATTTTATAGTAATTATAAAAATTTTCAGGTGTAGCGCTATCAACCATATCGCCCGTAAAAAGAACAAAATCAAGCCCAATAGAATTATTAATTTGATCTATTGCATCAGTTAATAATTCCTTAGAATACCCTAAAGCTTTGTAAGGTGTAGAATCTCTATCTGTAATATGCGTATCTGAAACATGAATTAAATCAAGGGTCATATTGCGAAACGAAAAGGCATAACACCCAGTCGTTATCGCAATAATTAAACCTATAATTGTAAATAATTTTAATAGTTTATTTTTCATTGATTAATGATTCTAACTTGTCTAATAGCTCTTGATGGTTTTTATAGAAATCCCATCCTCTTGCTTTCATAGCATAAATCATTACTAAAGGCAAGTTAAGAGCTTCTTCTGATTTTAATTTTTCGCTATAAAGCTTAATAAAATCATCATTCAAACGAAGTGTCCAGTTTGGATCTCCGCTTGTTCCAGGAACATTGTAAACTTCATTTATACCAAAGAAATCAGTAAAGAAAATTTGAACATTTTCAGCAGCAGAAGCAAAACATTCAACAAGCTTCATAAACGCTAAATATTTTTCATCGCTATACATTTTATGCCAAACTTCGTCTTGATTTCCAAACTCAGAGCATAAATCTTCGATTAAGTTTTTGATATATGGATTAGCTTCTTCAGTGTTAACCATTTTTGAAGCCCACATTCTAATTGGCTCATTATCGTGAGTTCCAACCATTACCCAAGAGTTTGGAACAATATTTCTACAACGATATGGGTGATCATACTCTGTTGGAACAACGAACTGAACAAGTTTCATACCTTGTAAACCATATTTTTTCATAACTTGAACAACCGGATAAGTAAGTGTTCCAAGGTCTTCAGCTATAATTTCATCTTTAGTTAAACCAGCTTCAAGAGCAGAAGCGATAACGATTTTTTCAATCATTCTGCCATACAAAGCAACTTGCTCATCAGACAAATTGTCAATCCATTTTTCGTCATCAGGAGTTGCAAATTTACCTTCTATTGGAGTTTTATTAATATTTTCTTCTTTTGCAATTGAATATTTAGCTAATTCTGGATGCGTTGGAGATGAATATAATCTACCAGCACCTTCTTCAACTTTTGGTAAACTACCTTTTTTATACACCCAAGGGTCAATCAAACCAACAGTATGATCAATTCTAACACCACCTGGGTTTTCTTTAAACATTTTTGTATAAAGTTTTTTCAATAATTCTCCAGCAGGACCCAATGAACCATCTTTGTTGAATAATTTTTCAGGATCAACCACAGAAAAGCCCCAAGCTTGACCATCTTTTGAAAAATAATCAGGAGGGCAGCCAAGGCACCAGCCATCTAAGAACAATGATTGATAAGCCCAATTGTCACGGTCAGAAAAAGCAACTTGACGGTCTGCAATCAATTTCAAACCGATACTTTTGCAATATTCTAATGTTTCTTGAGATTGTTTTTGAACAATAAATTGTTCTAATTTATATTTTTCAATAACATCTTCATATTTTTTAGTTATGTCTTTAATTCTTTTTTCAGCTTTTTTAGCATCAGCACCACCAAACAATGTTCTATCGAGCGCATTTTCCCATTGTGGCCAATAGTCTGACTTGTTTTCAATAGATAATGCTTCATAAAGGGCGTCTTTATCAAGCCAAAAAGTGTTTTCTTTTTTGAAAGCTTCAAATTCTTTTTTTAGATTTTTAGAAGCATTCTTTTTAAAGTTTTTATAAAATTCATTTGCAGCAAGTTCAACATTTTCAGATGCGTAAGCGTACGCTGCACGGTTTGTACCTTTGTTTGGGTTATTGTCAATAATTTTATCTAGAGTTTTTTGAGATAAAATTTTATCCCATTTAGACGTAGTTAATTCTTTTAAATTAATAAATAAAGGATTTTTAGAAAAAACAGTCCCAGTATATGGAGATGAATCAGAAAGTTTAGTTTTACCGCATGGACCAAGTTGCAAAGCAGTAAAAGGTCCTTTTATATAGTCAAAAAGCTCACGAGCTGCTTTTGAGTTATATGTTCCAAAACCTGTATTTTCATCATTTTTAGACGGAAAAGAAACACCTTGTAAAATTAAAGCAAGATTTTTTTTGCCTAAAACTTTTAGTGCTTCTTCTATTGTTTCCTTATATTCTTTAGAAAACAATTTGCTTTTTTCTAATAACATTTATCCTCTCCTATTTATATGAATTTAGTAGCTTGTCAGCCCACGTTTTTGCAAGTAAACACGGACATCGTTTAATGAGGCCTGAATAATTCTAGTTATTCTAGAACTAGATAACCCAACCATTGTTGCAATTTGCTTGACTTGCAAATTACGATAAAATCTATACTCAACAATTGTTCTGTCCTTTTGAGGAAGTTTTGCAATTGCTTCTTTGATTAATTTTGAAAGTTCAGTAATTTCTGCCTTTTCATCAGGCATTGCAGCAGTATCTTTGATAAAATCAAATGGAGAATCATTGTCGGAGCTTGCTGCCATAATCGAGTCAATGGAAAGAATTGTCTCATAAACAGCTTCTCTGACTTTAGTTGGCGAAACATCGAGCGTTGATTGATTGTCAGAAAATTCATCCATTTCACCATCAAAATCGCCATCTTCTTTTTTGTGCTTTAAAGTGTACCATTTATAACGGTTTCTAAGTTCGTTTCTAATCGCCCAACGAACTGCAGTTGCGATATATGAAGAATTATAATTTGCCAATTGTTCATCTGTTTTGTTTTTAAACAACGCTTGAAGAGCAATAATCCCGATTGAAACAAGTTCTTCACAATCAAGCATGTGAGAAGGAATTCTCTTATATTCTACCCTTGCAACTTTTTGAATTATATCAATGTAGTCTTTTAACTTAGCTTGCAATTTTGCTACCAATTTAATACTAATCTATACTTTAATATTACTTTAATAAAATAAATAATGCAAATCAAGTTAAAAATTTTAATTTATTGATATGATAGCTAATAAATTTTTCCCAAAAAACTTTGAAAATAAAAGCTTGTCAAAAAACCTGCTAATAAAAAATATACTATCGTAAAATTTAACATATTTTATTTTTAAATTTCCATTAGAATTTTTAAAGAAGTCTTTAATTTTAAAAGCAAAGGTTGCAAAAACTCCCAACGAATCGCAATAGCAAATTTTTTCTATTTTAAAACCGCAAGAAATGAGTTTTTCAATAAGTTCTTTTTTAGTATATCTTCGATAATGCCCAGCTTTTTTATCCATTGAAGAAAACAAAAACTTAATAGCAGGAACATACAGTAAAATCTTTCCATTATAAGATAGCTTTTCTTTTAATTTATTTAAAAGTTCAATATCATCTTCAATGTGTTCTAAAACATTAAGCGAATAAATTAAATCCAATTTTATATTTGAATTAACTTTTAAAATGTCATCAAAAACATTGATATTCTGTTCTTTGCATTTTCCAATTGAATCAGAATCAATTTCAATCCCAATAAAATTGCCATCAACTTTCTTTTTGATTTTATTAATAAAATGCCCATCGGCACATCCAAAATCGAGGATATTTTTAAAATTAAACTGTTTAATTAATTTTATTATTTCACCAGCTAAAAAATTGTTATAATTTTTAGCATTTTTCATAACTTCTAAAGTGTCGTTTGCGCAATATTTCATATTTTAATTATAGTTTTAACATGTTATAATTGGCAAATAATTTAAAAGGATAGCTTGGGGTATGGATTTTATAAAGAAAAATAATACATTATTTTCTATTATTTTTGCGCTATTGGCATTTTTTGGAATTTCAATAGTGACTAGCGCTTTCACATATAGTGAAAGATATTTTACAAACAATATTTTTTCATATATTTCGATTTTAGGTTACTTTTATATATGTAAACAATCACTTAAAATCCTTAACAAAAGATTATTAAAATATTCTCTATTTTTTGCGATTTCATTTTCAATTGCTTTAACATTTGGATATAACTTATATTGGCACCTTACTGTTTTTAAATTAAATACAATTCTTGCAATAATTACACTTAGCCCCTTTTTGACACTAATCACAGCGTTGCTAATTCAAGGTAGTGAAATTTTAGAAGAAAAAATCAAAAATTTAAAATTTAGTAAAAAAATTGATGAAATATTTTTCAAAGGAGATAAAAAATCTTTTTGGTTTTGCTTTTTATTTATTTTATTGTGCCATATTCCAGCCTTTTTAGCATATTACCCCGGAATATTTTCATACGATTTATTATTTCAAATAGTCTTTTTTTCAAAAGACGAATGGATAGAAATTCATCCACTTTTGCATAATTTAATTCTGCTAACTGCAATAACAATAAATAAATTATCTAATTCAGATACTCTTGGGGTATTATGCTATACGATTTTTCAAACATCAATCATATTTTCAATTTATTCGTATTGCATAAATGTTTTATCAAAATATAAAGCTAATTTTTATATAAAAGTTTTTGCACTGTTGTTTTTTGCGCTTCATCCGATGAGTCACCTTTTTAGTATAATTTCAACAAAAGATGTGTTATTTTCTACCTTTATCCTGTTTTTTGTTGTTCAGCTTTTTGAGCTATTTCAAAATAAAGCAAATTATTTAAACAGCTCTAAAAATCGAATTAAACTTATAGTAACGATATTTTTGATGTTTACATTGAGGCATAATGGCTTTTGTTCATATCTACTATTCTTGCCAATTCTTTTATTTTTTAACAAACAACAATTGAAAAAAGCATTAATAGTATTTTTAATGCCAGTGATTTTGTTTTTTATCTATGGAGAATTTAAAAAATCAGCAGGAATTAGACCTGCGCCAATCGCTTCAAGTATTGGAATACCGCTTCAACAAATGGCAAGAGTAAGAAAAATAGATAAAAATCTTGATAAGAAAGATATTGAAACTTTTAAAACTCTTGTTGGCAAAGAAAGAGAAATGAAATATCATCCAATGACGGTTGATCCTATAAAAGTAGACACAAATTACTTACATAGTGATACTATTCAAAAGGCTCTAGAAGAAAACCCAATACCATATATTAAACTTTGGATTAAATGGGGATTACAAAACCCAAAAGAGTATGTAAATGCATTTTTATCGAATAATTATACTTATTGGTATCCAAATATGAACTATATTTATATTTATCCGCATAATTTTATAGTTACAAGAAACCCATGGGATAATATTTTGGGCGTAAAAATTAAACAAGAATCCAAAATTCCAAAATTAAAAAAACTTTATGACAAACTATTTTTATATACAGATTTTGAAAAAATTCCGCTGTTTTCCAGCTTAAACTCAATGAGCTTTAATATTTGGTTAAATATTTTAGCATTTTTCATCATTCTTTATAAAAGAAAATATAATTTTGCAATTCCACTTATATTTAACTTTATAGCGCTATTTTTGGTGCTTTTTGGACCATTAGCACTTTGTAGATATATATACTTCAATTATTTGCTTGTACCGTTTTTTATCTTTGCAGCTTTAGCTGAATTTAAAAATAATGACAAAGAAGAAAAAAATATTGTAGAATAAAACAAAAAGGAATATAAAATGTTTGATAAATTTTTCTCAAATAGAATAAAAAACACCGAACCATCATTTATAAGAGAGATTTTAAAAGTAACGCAAAATCCTGAAATTATCTCATTTGCAGGAGGTTTACCGAATCCAATTTCTTTTCCAATGGATGAACTAAAAATTTCAATGGAAAATATTACAAATAAATATGGAAATAAAATCTACCAATATTCAACAACACAAGGACTTGATAGTTTAAGACAATATATAGTTTCACGCTATAAAAAACTTTGGAATATGGATATTACAATAGAAAATGTAATCATCACAACAGGTTCTCAACAAGCACTCGATTTAATTGGGAAGGTATTTTTAAATAATAACGATACAGTTATGGTAGAAAAACCATCTTATCTCGGTCTATTGCAAGCATTTAACACGTATGAAGCAAATTTTGTACAAACAAAACTAAATGACGATGGGCTTGATATTGAAGAACTAAAACAAACAATTAAGATTCATAAACCAAAACTAGCATATTTAATTCCAAACTTTCAAAACCCAACAGGTTTAACTTATAGTGCGCAAAATCGAAAAGAAGTTTTTGAAGTAATAAAAGATGAAGATTTAATTTTAATTCAAGATGACCCTTATGGAGAACTTCGTTTTACTAATGATGATAGAATTCCATATATTGGTTTAAACCAAAGCGAAAAAAATATTTATCTTGGTTCGTTTTCAAAAATTGTAACCCCTGGCATGCGTTTAGGTTACATAATTGCAAATAAAGAAATCATAAAAGCAATCGAAACAGCAAAACAAGCAGCAGACTTGCACTCAAATATTTTTGGACAATACTTAATTGCAGATTACTTGCAAAATAATGACTTAGATAAGCACATTGAAAAAATTAAAGCCCTATATAAATCTCAAGCAACAGCGATGGTTGAAGCCATGAAAGAATATTTCCCAAGCGACATCAAATTTACCATTCCAAAAGGCGGAATGTTCACTTGGGTAACTTTAAAAGAAGGACAAAGTGCGTTAAAGCTTTTTGATTTAGCAATAGCTAAAAATGTAGCATTTGTACCTGGTGATCCATTCTATGTTAATGAAAAAAATGTTAATACATTGCGCTTAAATTACACAAATGCAGACAAACAAACCATTAAAGCAGGCATTAAGCGCTTAGCTCAAAGCATAGAAGAAATATAACCAATAATCCATCAACCTTGGCAATTTTTCACTTAAAAATTACTTTATCTATTTATATCACCACGAGGAGAGAAAATGGATAACGTTCAATTAAGCAAAGCCAATCAGGTTTATATTTCACAACAAGCTCAAAATAAAAACACAACTTCACCAATTCAACCCCAAGTTCAGCAAGTTGAAGATGGTGAAAATAAGATGAATAAAGTCCTTTTGGGACTTGGGATTTTAGGCGCTGCTGCAATTGGAATAACTTGTGCTATAAGAGGTAAAAAACTTAAAAATACTCCTGATAAAGAAGATATTCAAAAACTTATCAAAAAATTCGATGAAATAAGCTTTAATAAACAAGGTATTGCAAAATTAAAAGATGGTACGCTATTTACTGGAACAGTTGAAAAAGCTTCAAATAATGGCGATAAAATATCTATGGAATATGTAGATGGCGTTCTTAAAAAATCAACCAAAACAACAAAAGGTTCTGAAA
>SUTT01000049.1 GCA_015152565.1 Cyanobacteria bacterium SIG27 | reverse complement strand
TATCTAAAATTAAATCTCTTTTAGAAATAAAATTATATTTTACTCCTAATTTTTCAAAAATTTTAAGAGTATTTAAGCAGTCTTCACCAAGTGAAAGATTTTTAATTTCAACTTTTCCACTTGTTAAAGCGCCAAAAATAATAGCTCTATGAGATATAGATTTATCGGGTGGAATAATTATTTCACCCGATAAGCCAGTAATATTTTTCTGCATAATATATTGATTAACCATTAGCTAATTCTTTTACAAAGTTTGGAACTGCAAAAACTGCACTATGAAGTTCTCTATTATAAATTTTGCAAGTTTTTTGAATATCTGCTGCTCTTTGTTCATCGATTTTTGTATAATCTCTTGGAATTTCAACATCGTCACTGCAAAAGCCCCAAGACCAATATCCTCCTGGGTATGTTGGCATTGGACCACAATATGGAGCAACATTTTTAAACACTCTTCTTAGCATTTGATACGTTTTTCTCATATTTTCACTTTGTGCAAAAGGTCCTTCTGTTTGAGGAACAACAATTCCGCCTTTTTTTAATGCGCGTTTAACGTTGCTATAGAAATTATCATTAAATAAGCCTTCTCCAGGACCAATTGGGTCAGTTGAATCAGATAAAACAACGTCGTATTCATCAACTTTATCTTTGATAAATTCAACAGCGTCTTGAATTAAAACGTTAACTCTAGGGTCATCCAATGCACATGAAATTGTTGGTTGATATTTTTTACATCCCTCAACAACATCGCCATCAATTTCAACCATATCTACTCTTTTAACTGATGGATGTTTCAAGATTTCTCTTACTGTACCACCATCGCCACCGCCAATAACTAAAACATATTCAGGGTTTGGATGAGTTAACATTGGAATATGAACAATCATTTCATGATAGAAAAATTCGTCACGCTCTGTTGTCATCATAAGACCATCTAGAGTCATTACGTTTCCAAACGCACGAGAATGAAAGAAATCTATTTGTTGGTATGGTGATTTTATAGAAAATAAATCTTTATCTTTTTCAATTGCTATTCCAAAACCCTCTGGGGTAATTTCATGGTACAAGTTTTCAGACATTTTTCTTCCTTTATTAATTTATTAAACTTAAAACTTTGTTTTAATTATACAAAAAAATTTGCTATTTTGTTATAATAATTTTTAATGAAAAGCAAAAATAAAATCATGGATTCATTTGAAGAATTTATTGCCCTGCCATTGTCTATTTTGAAAAATAGAATTATTCAAATTACGGGCTTTAAATCAGATTTTATTGATTCAAAATCTATCGATATTGATTTATCCGATGACACTATTAGAATTAATTGTGTAAATAATGAAAAAGCTTATAATCTATTAAGCAGTGTAATTTATAAACGAGAACAAAAAAGAAAAGAGCTTTTAAAAGAAAAGCAAAAAGAACAAACAACAGGTTTAATATAAAAAAGCAATCCAATCAATTATAATCGGATTGCTTTTAATTTTGCTGAAAATCTTTAAAATAGATATTTCGCTTCGCTTAATATGACTAATTATTATAGCGATTTTTGATAAATTTCTTTTACGGCTTCTTTGGTAGCTTGCGTTGGTGCAATTGATAACAATCCGCCTAAAGAAGGTGTTGTAAATGCTAAATCAACTAATTTATCAATGTCATCTTCGCTGAAGCCTTCATCTTTTAATTTATTAGGTACGCCAACAGATTTTAGCCAATCATAAACTAATGCGTTTACTTCGCTAGCAGACATTTCTGTTGTAATTTCAGGAGCAATTGGTTTTAAAATATGAGAAAGAGTTTCTTTTTTAGCTTCCCACATATTTTCAACTACAGCTGGAAGTAAAATCGCTAAACCTAATCCGTGAGAAAGTTCATGTTTAACAGCTGATAGCGGATGTTCTAGAGCATGGGTATAGTGTAATAAGCCATTATCAAAACAAACTCCAGCCATCATAGCTGCATAAGCAAGATAATATCTAGCTTCAAGGTCATTCGCATTTGCTAAAGCTTTTGGTAAGTATTTAGAAACCATAGAAATTACTTCATGAGCTAAACAAATTGTATAAGGAGATGCAACGCTTGTTGTTGCTGCTTCAACAACGTGATTAACCGCGTCAATTGAAACATATTTTGTTTGTTTTTCGCTTAATTTAACCATCAACGCTGGATCATCTATAGCATACATTGGATAAATACAATCATAAGCAATAGCTGGTTTATAATCTTTTTCAACAATAGTTGCAACAGCAAATCTATTTGTTTCTGTACCTGTTCCGTGGGTTAAGTTAATTGCAACAATTGGAGCAGCTTTATCTGGAGTGAATTTAAATTCATAAATATCATTAGCTGATTTTTCAGGATATTTTAATAAAATTGCCACAGATTTTCCAGCATCAGTTGGAGAACCACCGCCAATAGCAATTACTGCTTGGGCGCCAAAATCCAGCGCTAATTTAGCTGCTTCATCAACCGCTTGATTGGTTGGGTTTGGAGTTACTTTATCATAATTTACATATTCAATATTGTTATTTTTTAGCGCAGCTTCAACATAATCCCAAGCACCAGTTGCTTTATAAGCATTTTTTCCTGACATTACGATTAATTTATCTATTCCTTTAGATTTTAAATCTTTAGCAATGTCTTCAATTTTTTTAATTGCACCAACACCAAAAAACACTGTTGTTCTGGTTCTAATTTCTTTAATTTCATTAATGTTGATATCTTTTTCAAACATAAAAATCAACTCCTTTTTAAACTAAACACAAAGGAATTGTATCATTTTTTTAAAAAGTTTTAAAGAATAAAATCGTTTCCTTGAGGATAAAACATTACATCTTGAAATTTAAAATCTAGCTCACCCTTTTTATTATAAACAGGAGTAAAAAACATTCTCATAACAAGATTATTACCTTTTTCATCTTTTACTCTTGGGCATAATCTATTTATTAAATCTTTAATTCCAGCTCTATATCTTCTTTGTGCTTGGCGAATTTCTCCGTTATCTTTTTCGCCCGTAGCTTCAAAAATATCCGTTTTTTCTTTTCCTAGTTGTTTTCCAAGCTGTTTAATTTTATCTGTATCACTTCCCGTAAATAAATAAGTATAGTAATGCGTTTTTTCATGTATTGTTTTTGGTATTGGTGCATATTTATCATAATGTGCTCGAACTATAGGAGTTTTAGCATAATCTTTATCGATTTTTTTATACAAAGAAACAAACACATCGTTTCGTTTATCTTTCGCTATTGTTCCGTTTAAATTTCCAACAACGTAACGCTGACATTTTTTAACATTTTGTTCTTGAACAATCGGAACATATCTATTGGTTTTTAGATTTTTAGCATAATATTCAACAGGAATACAGCCTTTAAAAGAAATGTTATTCATATTAACTTAAATACTCTAAATAAAAAAATTTGCCAATTTGTGCAATGTTAATTTTTAACTTTTGAGGAAAAATTAATATTATTTTAAAAGGAGGAAATTATGAGATTTAGTGTTATTAAAAGAGATCCATCGTATTTTTTTGAAAATATCCATGAAGATTTAAATAGGTTTTTAAAAGATACTTTTGGCGATATTGAATTTATGGATAAATCAAATATGCAATTAATTAAAGCTTTTCGCCCAGCAGTTGAAATCAAAGAAAAATCAGACCAATACAAAATTAAAGTTGAATTGCCAAACGTTGATAAAGAGCACATTGACGTTGAATTAACTAAAAATTCAATTTCAATTAAAGCGGAATCTAAATTTGAAGAATGCAAAAATGATGAAAATTTAAGAACTAGTGAATTTAGATATGGCAAATTTACAAGAGTAATTCCATTAGAACATGAAATTAACCCGGACGAAGCCAAAAGCGAATTTAAAAATGGTATTTTACATATTGAATTACCAAAAATTCACCAAGACAACAAAGACGATGTTAAAAAATTAACAATTAACTAAATTTATTATTTAAAACAAAAAGTCTTAATCTCTTGAAATTAGCAATTCAAAAGTCTTAATTTCAAAAAAATTTGCAATTATATCTAAACGCTCAATTGTTATATTGATTTTTTGTTTTTCCAATTTAGAAATATATGAATTTTCAAAATTCAAAAGCAAAGAAAGCTTTTCTCTGGTAAGCTTTTTTTGCTTTCTTAATTTGCACACATTTTGCGATATTGTTATTTTTGAATTTTGATTCATATTCTATATTTTTATAGTTATTCTTAAAAAATAACAGGACTAACAATCCAATTAGCAAAAGTTATTTTAAAAAGTCAACAAGTCGAACTTCGAGTATTTCGGCAATTTTTTCAAGCGTATCAATGGTTATATTAACTTTGCACTTTTCAAGTTTGGATATATAAGATGGGGTCATAATCAATCAATAAAGAGAGCTGCTCTCGTTTTAATTTGCGCATTTCACGATATTTAAAAACGTTTTTTGCAATTAATTTTCTACCTAGTTGACACATATCATAATTTTGGACTATCATTCAAATTATTAACAGGAATATCAGTCCATATATGAAAAATATAAAAACAAGAAAAAGAAAAATCGAAAAATTGCGCCTTTTATTGCAAGATTTAAAATATTTACAACTCCACTTTATTGAGATTGCCTCAAACCTTGAAAGAAACATTAATTCTGAAGAAAATTTTGCAAAGTTATACACGATAGATTTAAATTGGGCAATTCATGACATCAATGTTTTTTATAAAGAAATTTTAGATTTATGTATTGATTTATATTGGAGCAAACCAAGTTCTATTATTGCTCCGCAATATAAAAATATTTAAGTGTTATTGAAATGTGTTATTTTACTTTTATCAATGAACAAAAATAGCATTTTAATAGATTCTTCGGTCGTTTCACTCCCTCAGAATGACGGTGGTAACATCATTTTAAAATACGTCATTCTGAGCACAAGCCCGCCACGTCATCCGTGCCGAGCTTATGCTCAACATCCTTTAGCCACTCGTCTTCGTTCGCTAAGTGCAGTCGCACTAAGCTCACTTGACTCGGGTTGCTCCTGAGCGACTAATGTCGCACGTCGCTTTAGAACGGTTGCGGGCTGTTCCCCAGACTTCATCAGTCTGCCGTCACGCCCTTACACACTTTATGCCCTCGCTTTGCTCATTGGGCGAAGTCTCGCCGCAATTCGCTTTGCTCGGGTTTGCTCCTGAGCGACTAATGTCGCACGTCGCTTTAGTCCAGTATTCGCACAAGCCCGCCACGTCATCCGTGCCGAGCTTATGCTCAACATCCTTTAGCCACTCGTCTTCGTTCGCTAAGTGCAGTCGCACTAAGCTCACTTGACTCGGGTTTGCTCAGGGTTTAAAATACATTGCTAACGTCAATGAAACTTAGAATTTCTTCGTATTCATTATTTCTAAGATTTTTGTAATCTTCTAGTTTTTTAAATTGAATTCCATTTTTTCTAATCATTTTTTTAAGATGATTTAACATATTTCTTTTAGCACTTAGCGCATGAATATCTGAAATGATTCTTGTTTCTTGTTGCAATCTTTTTGCTTCTTGAGCAACTTCATCTTCTGTCATATCGCCGCAAAGTTGCGCAACTTCTGCTTGCAGTGCAAGAGATTGTGCTTTAACTTCTTCAATTTCGGCTAATTTTGCTTCAAGCTTTTCTTTTGCACTTTGTTGAGCTTTTATTTCATTTAAATTTAAGAAATAAATTACACTATCAAGGCGAGCAAGTTCTTTAATCTGTAATTCAATACTTTGTCTTCCCATTTCGATGATTTCTCGAACTTGACCTGAATTTGCACCAAATTTTTTGCAATCCTTGCCTTTTAAGATATTTTCTGCGGTTCTTTTTAAATCATTCAAGCGATTATATTTATTAAAATCAGTTGTATCACTTGGATTTATTTGACCATCATAAATTATTTGATTATTTTGTACTTCTCTTTCAAAAATTTCATTTTTGCATTCAGCAATTCTATCCAATAAAATCGCTTCTTTTTCGATATAATTTAGCCTATCAATTCTTTCTCTAAGTTCTTTGATTTTTAAAGCCAACACTCTAAATTGCTCGCAACGGGTTTTAATTGCTTCTTCGCTTGCTACAAAACCTTTCTTTTGCTTTTTAAGTCTAATTTTTCTTCTTTTTAACTCGCCAACTCTATCCTTATTTCTATCAATTTCTTTTTCAGTATCTTCCAATTCTTTAGCTTTAGCGTCATATCTTGCTTGCAAGCTTGGTTTGTCGGCTGCTGAAGCAGATTTAACAATACTTTCCAAACCATTTAATTCTTGTCTTAAACGATATTTTGCTCCCTCGAGTTGAGAAGATTTTTGGTTGAGCTGTTCAATTTCTTGATTTATTACTTCGATTGATTCGTTGATTTCTCTATGTTCATCAACATCATCAAAATTTGGATATTTTTCAAGCTCTGCAATTTCGGCTTCTAGGGCTTCTTTTGTTTTGATTAATTGTTCATTTTGAGCTTTTAATTTTTCAATTTCATTTTTTCTTCTTCGCATTGCAGCTTCGTTCTTTTCAGGGTTTAAAACCTCGGGAACTTCAAGAATAATTTCCCCCTCTGAAATTTCTGCAATTGTTTCAACTATATTTTCAATATATGTATCATATTCATCATCCAATTCGTCGTTATCAATAGCAACTCTAACATCATCAATATATTGCTGGAGTCTTTGTTCAAACCCTGGTAATGTTTGGAGCCACTCAGTAAACGGAGTGTGTCCACGTTTTTGGTTACAATCGGCACAATCGCAAATGTAATTTGCTAAATTATTTTTTCCACCAGCATTTTTAGGGCGAAGATGTTCTGCTGTTGGTTTTGATTGTTCAACAAATTTTGTAGCGATTTCCTTGGATGATTCTGCTTTTCTGGCATATTTTACAAAAAACGAATTAATGTCATTTTCGCTTGTTGGCATTTTATTTGTTATTGCATCAATTTCATTTTTTTCTCTTGTCGAATTTACAGCATTTCTCATTGCAACGATGAACTTTTTGCGAGCAAAAGTTTCATCTGATTCACCTTTAATTTGTTTTATATAATCATCAACTTTTTCTAATAATACATCTTTCTCATCACCCTTATAATGTAGTTCAATGTATTTTTGAAGTTCTTCAATGACTACCATTTGCTCTTCAATTAATTTTTCAATACATCTTTTAGCATGTATTTTAGTTAAACCTAATAAATCTTCATCGGGATTTTCTCGAGCTAATTCTTTGTATAAATCAACAACTTCTTTCTTATATGGGCGATAAATACCAAAACCTGTTTTATCTCTTGATGGTTTACCGGTTACAACACTATCATCTTCATATTTTTCAAGCGTTTCAATAAGTTCTTCACCTTTTTTGTTACCGATATCTTTAATATATGCACCAATTTGCTTATCATTAAGCATTACAAGCCCGCAGGCTGGACAATACAAATTTGGAATATCTTTAATTTGAAAATCTTGAGTAGCGCAATATTTTGTAGCTTTAAAAGATATCTCAACGCTATCTCTTTGGTTTTGCGCAAAAGGATTTACCACAAAACCGTTTTGTCTTTGAGTTTGATTTGCTCTATTTAAGGCGAAATATTTAATTGTCGATAGATTTATTTTCATAATTTGGGTCGTTATTTATTGGTTCTTTATCTAATAGCTCAATTGCCTCTTGGGCTGTAGATTTTAAGTTAATCCAATAGTGAGTATTTGGATATTTATCTTCTTGCGCAATTGCAAAGTCGCAAATTCTAGTGATTTGTTTAAGATTAGCGATAGCTCCTGTGATGGTTTTATAGATATTACCTTGCGTTGCTTTTCTTTTGTATTCCTTATTAGCATCTTCATCAGATGAATCTGCCAGATACTCAGTTGCAACAATTTTTTCAAAATTCGCAATTGAATTTGGATTTTCTTTATTTAAACATGCAAACATATATCCTACAAGCCCAGAGAACGAATCTGTTACTTTTATTTTGCTATGATTTACATTACCTTCTTTTAAAGCTTTTAAAACTTTATCTTCGGTCATTCTAAATGTTGCAATTGCACTTTCAAATTCATTTGAAACAACTTGCTTATCAGATTCAAATTCACTCAGTTTAATTTTATTGCTTACTAAGGCTCTAAAGGCTTCTGTTTCAACTTGCTCATCGCTTCCTTGAATATGAGCTGCGATTTGCGCTAATTGAGGAGCGTTTAATTTTGCCAATTTTTCATCGTAAAGAAGTGCTGCAAGCATTAGTGGATTCATGCCTTGGCATTGCGTTAAAATTTCACCTTTTGGAGTTAGAGTATATTCTTTTTTATGATTTCTTGAAATGAAGCCAAGTTTAAATAGAACAGATGCGAAGTTTTCAAACTTTTTCATCATTTGTTTTTCAACTTTTTGAGGGTCTTTTGCAAGATAAAGTTTTAATGAATCTTTAATTATAGTTTGAAGACCTTTTAAATCTCCATTTGATTCAAAATATTTTGCAAGCATAACCGGTTGTGGTCTAAATGCGCTTCTAACTGGGTCAGCTCCAGCCTTCATTAAATTGTATGCAAGGAATAATTCATCAATTTTGCCTTTTTTATCTTTATCTTCATCTTTTCTAAATTGATTTGGTGGAGTATGAAGATTAGCAAATACAACGTGTCCAATTTCATCAATTCCACGACGTCCTGCCCTACCTGTCATTTGATGAAATTCGTTAGCTGTTAGTGGTTTATATTCGTATTTTTCAGTTTTAGGGTCGTATTGCTTGTATGCTGTGTTTGTCATAACAACTGTTTTTGCTGGCATGTTAATTCCAGCTCCTAGGGTTGAAGTTGCAATACAAACTTTGATTAATTTTTTATTAAATAATTCTTCAATTAATTTTTTATATTGAGGTAATCTTCCTGCATGGTGAACGCCCCAACCTCTTAGTAGCATATCTTCTTGGATATTTGTTCCTAAATATACACCTTGGGCTTTATATTTTTCTATAATTTCTCTAACTTGCTCTTTTTCGGCTTCTGTTAATAAATCTAGTTTTTCTGCTTCTTTTTCAAGCTCTTTTAATTGATCTTCGGTTAATTCTTCTTCATCAAAATCTTGATTATTATTTGCTAAGGATTCTGCTGCTTGTTCACAACCTCCTTGCGCTAATTTAAATATGATTGCAGGAAGCATTTTTTCTTTTTGCAGCGTTTCAACAACATCAACAAGATTATCTCCAATCCAATTTTCGTGGATAAACTTTGGATTTTTAACACTTGGATTAGATAAAAGCTGAGTAACAAGTTCAAGTTGGTCTTTATCTAGAGAGCGGAATTCTTTTTCTAATTTTCTTTTAAATGTTGTTGTATCGTATTTAAAATTTTGCTGCCCTTCGCCAATTCCCATTTTCAACTGTTGATATGCAAATTCATAATCTTCATCTGTCATTTTATAACTTGCATCATAACCATATTCCATTTTAAAGATAATTTCTAATGCTCTTTTTTGATTATCAGATAGCGCTCTTGTTCCTGATTTTGAAGCAATTGCGTTAATTTGTTCCATGTCTGAACCGCTTAGAGCAACAAATTGTTCTTTTAATTTTTTGAAAACATTTTCATCTTTAAAATCTGTTTTAATCCAATCATCACCAAGAATTTGTCTTAATCTTGGAGCGATTGTTTCTTTGTAACTCGAATCAAGTAAAAATTCGTTATTATAGCCTTGTTTGTATTTATTTGCCTCATGGCGTCTTTCATAGTATTCTTTTTCAACTTCATAAATTAAATCAACAACGTTATATGAAGTATCTTCCAGTTCTTTTAATTCAATTTCACTTGTCATAATATCAACAAGTCTAGGACCAAGGTCACCGCCACGTTTAAATAAATGCCAAGTTAGAGGAACAGGTCTATCTGATGATGGAACTTCAACCATTTCAGCAGGTCTTGAATTAGGGATTTTTCCAAGCCATTTAGTAAATTCTTCGCTATTTCCAATTGTAGCAGTCAAAGCTAAAAGCTGAATTCCTTTTTTAGCTGCGTTAATCATGGAAAATTCCCAAGCCATTCCACGTTCTTCATCGGCAATATAATGAGCTTCATCATACACAACAGTACCGATTTTTAAACTATCATTCAAACTCATTGATTGAACTTGATTATCAAAAATTTCAGTTGTCATAATAACAATTGGAGCGTTTCCGTTGATTTTTCTATCACCTGTTAAAACGCCAACGTTTTTCTTACCATATATTTTTGAAAATTCAAGATATTTATCATTTGCTAAGGCTTTAATTGGAACAGTATAGATTGTTCTTTTGTTTTCAAGCAAGTTTTTACCCATTGCAAAATGCGCAACGGTGGTTTTGCCGAGACCAGTCGGCGCAAAGAAAGCTACGTTTTTACCGTTGCATAATTTTTTAGCACATTCCAATTGGCTTTTATCAGGCTGAATTTGCACTTCAACGCCATCTTCTAGCGTTACTTTTGGAAGTTTAAAAAGATTATTTTCAACACCCCATTCATAAGTTACTTTTTGTCTATTTCCTAAATAGCCCATAAAATTAGGTAAAAAAGCATTTGAATTAGTTTTTTGAATTGGATTTGTTGAATTATTTTGTTGATTTTTCTTATTGGCTTTAATTTTATTAAAAGAAATATTTCTAACAGGTGTGATCATTTTTGCTCCAGAGTTTATTTATACACATGAAACACGTGAAGAAAAATTTTTGCTCTTTACTTTATATTTCTTAACAGCCACAAGTCAAACCAGCACACAAATTGATGGATTGACCTGTTACACCCTTAGCGCAATCTAAAATTAAATATTCACAAAGCCTTGCAATTTCTATTGGTTCAACAAAACGTTTTTGTGGCGTGATATCAATTACTTCTTGTCGCTCTTTTTCATCAAGCGCATTTTTTGTTAATGGAGTATCAACCCAACCAGGGTTGATTGTGTTAATTGTGATGTTATCAGATGCAACTTCTAAAGCTAATGCTTTTGAAAAACCACTAAAAGCGGATTTTGTGGCAGAATATAAACTAGCATTAGCTTCACCTACAACGCCTGAAATTGAGCCAATATTTATTATTCTGCCCCATTTTTTCTTTTTCATGCCAGCAATAACAAGGCTTGATAGGATATATGCAGATTTAAAATTAACATCTAATAGATAGGATATTTCATCAAAAGACATTTTTTCTATTGGCTTATAGACGTATTGTCCTGCACAATTGATTAAAACATCAATATCGGAATTAAAATATTCAATTGCTTTATTATAAAGCGCTTCGATTTCAAACATATCAACTAAATCACAAGCGTAATAGTTAACTTTTTCAAGCTTTTTTCTGCCTGATAAAAAAACATCGTTTTTTTTAGACAAAGTCTTAGCGATTTGTGCGCCAATTCCTGATGTTGCACCTGTGATTAGGATGTTTTTCATTGCGGAATTTCCCCAATTTCATCAAGTTTTATAAAATGAGAATTTAAAATTTTAAGCGAAAATTCTTTCACAATCTCATCTCTTTGCTCTGGCGATAAATCCCTCAAAGACTCAATAGCAAGGTGAATATTTGGGTTTTTATCATA
>SUTT01000004.1 GCA_015152565.1 Cyanobacteria bacterium SIG27 | reverse complement strand
CCTTTTGTTCAGCCTGCTGAAGTTTGGCAAAAATCAGGCAGATGGCAAGTTTATGGTAAAGAGCTTTTAAGATGTAAAGATAGACACGATAACGATATGTGTCTTGCTCCAACCCATGAAGAAGTTATCACAAATGTTGTTAGCGAAGTTATCAATTCATATAAACAACTTCCATTGAATGTTTATCAAATTCAATCTAAATTCAGAGATGAAATCAGACCTCGCTTCGGTCTTTTGAGAGGAAGAGAATTTATCATGAAAGACGCATATTCTTTCCATACATCTCAAGAAGATTTAGAAAGAGAATACGCTGTAATGGCTCAAGCATACACCAACATATTTAACCGTTGCGGGCTTGAAACAAAAGCTGTTCAATCTGATAGTGGTGCAATTGGAGGTTCTGTATCTCATGAATATATGGTTTTAACAGACACTGCGGTTGGTGAAAACGACGTATTTTATTGTGATTGTTGCGATTATAGCGCAAATTCCAACCATGCAATTTCAATTCTTCCAATTAATGAAACAGATGGCGGCTTTGAAGAAGAAAAAGTCGTAGATACTCCAAACGTTAAAACAATTGAAGATTTAGCAAAATTTTTCAATATCGAAACAAACTGCATTTTAAAAGCAGTAGCTTACATTTACGATTCTAAACCAGCAATTGCAATGCTTAGAGGTGACAAAGAAATTGAAGAAACAAAATTAATGAACGCACTTAATGCCCTTGAAATTCGCCCTATGACAGAGTTTGAAATTGAAGAGTTATTAGGAAGTACTGCTGGGTTCATTTCTCATCGTGGAATTGACACAACAAAAGTTAAAGTTCTTTTTGACAATAGCGCTAAAAACATGAAAAACTTTGTTATTGGAGCAAATGTTAAAGACAAACACATTGTTGGAGCTAATCTTGAAGAAAATATCGAATTTGTTGATATAACATTAGTTAAAGAGGGTGAATTTTGTCCAAAATGCAAAAAACCACTAAAAGTAACTCGAGGTATAGAGGTAGGCAACATCTTCCAACTTGGAACAAAATATTCTGCTCCAATGAACGCTTGCTATGCTGATGAAAATGGCAAATTAAACCCTTATATTATGGGTTGTTATGGTATCGGAGTTTCAAGAACTATGGCAGCTGCAATTGAAAAATATCACGATGATTTTGGTATTGTTTGGCCAAAAGAAATTGCACCATACCATGTTGATGTTGTTCCGGTTGATATTAACAATCCTGAACAACTAAAAGTTGCAACAGAAATTTATGAAAATCTTTTAGCCCTTGGAGTTGAAGCTGTTTTGGACGATAGGGCTGATAGAGCAGGGGTTAAATTTAAAGATGCTGATTTAATTGGTTTCCCAATTAGAATTACCGTAGGTAAAACAATAACAGAGGGTCTTGTAGAATACAAAACAAGAGCAAATGGTGAAATGATAAAAATCACACCACAAGAAGCAATACAAAAATGCAAAGAATATGTCATCTAATCCACTAAAATTAAAAATTGCATATTTATATCCGGACATTTTACACAGTTTCAGCGATTTAGCAAATGTTGAAGCTTTTGCAATGCGTGCAAAATGGAGAGATATTAATGTGCAAATTAGCGAGATTAATGCAAACGAAAGAATTATTTCTTCAAAATATGATTTTTTCTATATTGGCGGCTCAAACATAATCAATCTTGAAGATGCGCTAATGCAGCTAAAACAAAATGATTTAGAGCTAAAAACAGCAGCAATGTCTAATGTACCAATTCTTGCCGTTAATTGCGGTTATCTTTTAATGGGAAATTATTACCAACTTCATAACCAAGCCCAAATTGAAGCAATGGGAATTTTAAATATTGATTCTATAGCAGGGAAAAACCATCATTGGGGAAATATTGTCGGCTATTGCGAATTTTTAAAAAACAGAACTGTTGCAGGTTTTGAAAACCACGGAATTATGTCATACCTTAAAGAGGATGTTGCTCCGTTTTTGACTTTGCAAAAAGGCTCCGGCAACAACGGAAGAGATAAAACAGAGGGCGCTCGATATAATAACGTTATAGGAACATATATGACAAGCCCGATATTGGCTCAAAATCCTCATTTTTGCGATTTTTTAATTGCAACAGCGCTGAGAATAAAATATAAATGCAGAATTCCTCTAACCCCATTATGCGATGATATTGAATGGTATTCGCATAATTATATTCTAGATGGTAAATAGACATTAATTAGCCGGAATTTTAACCCCCTCAATTAAATATGTTGCTTCATCTTTTTTGATTAAAGTGTTATTTTTATCATATTTTTCGACAATAAATTTATCGGTTCCGGAAAAAGTATTCCCCATTAAAACAAAACTCACTTGTTCTTTATATTTTATTTTTATTCCATTTTCTTCAACATTTTTTTCTCTTTGAAATTTAAGAGTTTTGCCATCTTTATTTTTTTCTTTTATGATTATTTCACTATAAGCTCCACTTTGCGGATTTTGCAAAATCAAGATATTTGAATAGCCTGATAGCGTCCAAATATCTCTGCTTTGAGGATTGAACATCATTGGATTAGACGCAGTATTAAGCTTAGAAATCACTCCCCAAGAGCCAAAAAAAGCATTAGGAATATATTCTTCACTAACTCCGCCTTTTAATGATAGCGCATTAGCGCTAAAAAACATCAAAGAAAAAATAATTAATAAAATTCTTTTCATATCTTGATTTTAATTAATTTTTTCAAAAATTCAACCGCAAGATTGAGGAATTTTAAAATAATTATTGTAAGATTTATATAGATAGGGAGCTAGTTTTGAAACAAACATTGTCTGTATTAATACCTTTAGCATTAATGATTGCGCTTATTTTAAACCAAGCGCTACCTGCTGATGCTGCAAAGAAAAACGTCAAAAAGAAAGGTGTTAGCCAAGAGGTTTTAACTGATTTAAGCTCTAAAATTAATGCTTTAACTCAAAAAGTATATGAAAGAGAACTATATACCCCAGAGGATTCTAAAAATCTAATTACATTAAAATTGCAATTAGATGAACAAATGGACAATTTGCCAGAAGCTGCATTTGCTCCATTATATTTTAAAATAGGCAATATTTATCGCCTTAGAGGAGAAGAAAAAGACGCAATTGTTTGTTATCAAACAATTTTGGAAAACTTCTCAGATACTGCTTATGGCCCAAAAGCAAAAGATATCTTATCTCAAATGGGTATTGAAATTAAACTTCCATCTGAATCAGAAGAAGACGAATTTGAAGAAGAAATTTAATATAATAAAAAACCTCTTAAATAAGAGGTTTTTTATTTCGCATTTTATTATTAATAATTCATTTCAAAGAGCTTATCTGCAAGCTTTTGTTCAGTTTTACCATTTAATCTTTTTGAAATTTTCTTTAATTTTTCAGAAACAACTTCCATCTCATTTGTCCAGATAAAATTATCTAAAACATATTTTTCACCCTTTTTAAAGTCGCCTGAAAGCTGAATTTCAACAATTTCAGTTAACATCTTTTTAGCAGTTGATATCATTTTATCTAAATTAATGAACAAAAATCCGTCTTTTGAAATTTCAATTGCGCCGTGTTTTATAAAATAATAATTTTGCATTACAGAACGAACTCTGTGTGCTTGAGATAACGTTGGCTTAGATTTTAGCATATTATCAGTAGCGTATGTTACAATTATCTTTTCTTTTTCTTCTTGCGAATATAGACCAGCTTCGCTCAATACATCAAGCATTGATAACGCTACCATATCAGCTTTATTTTCTTCAATTATTGATTTATATTTTCCTAGCGCTTCGCAACCCTCTTTTGGACCTAATGAATGACCGTTTTCATGACCAATTGTAAAAGGATGATCCATTTTATCATCATAAAACTTATGCAAAGTTTTATCTAAAATATTATCTAATCTTTCTTGGATTTTTTGTTTAGCATCGTCTGATGTCACAAAGCGAATTTGCCTATGATAAACGTTTCTTCTGCCACCACCAATGGTTAGCGATAATTTGTCGTTATTTGGAAGATTTTCAGCTAATGTAATTCCAGCTCTAAAAGCTCCAACATCCCCTGCTACTTCAACTAAATCTACATCAACCATAGTTTGAGATATTTCATTATCATCTGATATAACTTGCTCATATTTATCAGCTAAAGGCATATTTTTAGCCATTAAAGGCAAGAACTCTTTAACTTTTAAAATATAATCAGTGCCTTCTTTATTTACAATTCCAACACGAGCTCCTAAATAATCTTTTGAAATGACTTCAATATTATGTTTTTTTAATAGTTCAACAAGTTCTTCGTTTTCCAAAACGGTTTCTGTCATTTCATCAGTATAATTTTCACGAGTTATAGTAAATTCAAGCGGTGTATCTTGAAGCGTTGCCCATTTTTTATCGGCATAAGCATCAAGCATTGGGTCGGCTTTCATAAACGCATCTGCTTGAAGTCTTAAATATTCATTAAAATCAGCATTTGTTGAAACACAACTTGCTTTTAGAAGATATTTTGCAGCTTCCTTGAAGTCATCTTGAAATTTATCAATATAATCTATTGCAACAAGCTCTTTATTTGAAACACGTTCAACTACGCTTCTTTGATTTAAAATTTTTCTAACTTCTTCAATTTTACCTAATTGAAGCATATAAATTAAAATTGCGTGGAAATCTGCTTTATCTAAGTCTTCCGGGTACAATCCACGACCAGCTTTTTTTTCAAGCCCTGCTGCTAATTTTACAAGATTAGATTCGCAATCAAGAGCAAAAATTCCTTTTTGTGCATCAAAAAGAATTTTTGTTAGTTTTGCTTGCTTAGAGCCTTTTTTAATTTCAGTTTCAAGAAATTCTTTAAAAGGTAAATTATGATGAGAATCAAGTTGCATGTTAATTTTTTCAATTATTCTTGCAGCTTTAACAAGATGAGATAGTGCAATTTTATCTCCCTCTTGAAGATTTTGATATTCAAGAGAATCAACATCAAGCATTTTTTTTGTCACTAAGTAGTCTTTGTGTGTTCTTTTTTCTAATTCTTTTATATCTAATCCATATTCGTAGTTCATTTTTACCTCTTAAAGTATTTGTCATTTCAAGGCTTTACTAAAATATCCAAATAGATATTTCGCTTCGCTCAATATGACTAACATTTTGCCGTTTTTTACGGCTTCACTCTATTATATGCTCATACCTTTAAATTCATTATAAGCATTTAGCATTTGATTTCTTAACTGAATTGCCATCTGCATTGCAAGTCCTGATTTTTGTGAAGCAATCATTACTTCATGCACACTTATATCTCCTCCTGAAGCAAATGTTTCAAAAGCAGTTTCTGCTTCTTTTTCAATTGCGTTTAATTGATTTAATCCGTTAGAAAATCCTTTTCCAATATCTGATGCCATTTTAGCACTTGGAGATAAATTTTCAATTTTTGATGCTACAATTGAATCCATTCCAACATTCATTTGAGTTCCTGCTTGAAGCGGCTTTGCTTGATTATTTGAAATTGAATTAAAAATCTCATCAAAACTCTGCGCTCCATCAAGTGCGCTATTTGCTTGATTTAAGGAGTTTGAAAAAACTTTATTGTAATTATTAATTGAATTATCAAACTGTCCCATATTAAAATTTGGATTTATGCTAAAATTTTCAGCCATTTATTTTTCCTTAAATATTCATAGCGCTTTGTATCATTGCTTTTGTTGTTTGAGCAAGTGAAACGTTGGCTTCATAAGCTCGAGATGCGTTTACCATATTTACCATTTCTTCAACAACATTTACATTAGGCAATTCAACATATCCATTTTCATCAGCATCTGGATGAGATGGGTCGTAAATTATTTTTGTTGGGTTATCAGCGTCTGTTATTGATTCCACCATAACGCCCTTTGCGATTGTATCATCCTTAAAAGCAATTCCACCCCTTAAATATGGCTCAGTTGGAGGGTCAAATTCTACTCCAACATTTCCGCTTGGAAAACCAAACCCTTTTTTAATTGCCATTTCTTTAAAATTAACTTGTTTTTTATGATAAACAGATTTATTTCCAAATTCATCACGAGTAGTGTTTATGTTAGCAATATTAGATGACACAGTATCCATTTTAATACGCTGTGCGTGCATTCCGGTTGCGGCGATATCAAAAACATTAAAGCTCATTTATTTCTCCTTATTGATTTTGACCCTTAATTATTGCATTCATTGAAGCAAAAGATTTTGACATTAAAGAAGCGATAACGGAATATTGCATACCATTTTTTGCTTCATCCATCATTTCTCTTTCGATGTTTACATTATTTCCATCTAAACCAATCGGCTCTGCCATATCTTGATCGATATCAATTGAAAAGCCCTCATGAATTGGCGAATTTAAAAACGCAAGTTGTTCTAGCGATTGACCGGCTTGGAATTGAGCAGGATTTTTTTCATACATTGCAGAATTTTGAAGTTTAATTTCTTCTTTTTCATTTTCTCGCTCAATTATTTTTTGCAAACTATTTTCAAAGCTTACTTCTTTTCTTTGATAATTAGGAGTCAGCGCATTAACAGTATTAGCCCCAATTGCGGCAGCTCTTTTTTGAAGCCCGTCAAGAGCCATAGCACCAATTGATCTTGTTCTATTGTCAATAAAATTCATAAATTCTATCCCTAATTAATTTGAGGTTTTATCTAAACCATAGGTAGTGTCAAAGTAAAAATTGTTTCACTTTCGTCACTTTTTGCCAATTCAAAAGTTCCAAACTGAGAACCAATGAATTTTTTACATACGGATAAACCAATTCCCCATCCATCTTTTTTAGTTGTGTAGCCTTGTTCAAAGATTTTATCTTGTTGCTCAGGCGCAATCATTTCTCCATGGTTGATGATTGAAATTTTAATTCTTTCATCAGCTTGAGTTAATTTAACAATGATTTCATCATTTTGAGTTGAATCATGTGCATTTTTAATAACATTATTAATCACAATTGCAAATTTTTCTTCATCAACAAAAGCGTTCGCTTCAAGTGCTGCCATTTCATCAATTAGAATTAATTTGTTATTTTTTTCTTTTAAAATATTTGAATATGTTTTAATTGATTCTTGAATAATTGTTTTAATATTTTTTTCTTGCAAATTAACAACATCAATATTTTTAAATTGATCAATTTGAGCCTTAATCATACTAACAGATTTTTTAATAGGTTCAACGATTTCCATATCGCCTGTTTTCTTTTCAAAAATTCGAGTATAGATATCCAAGATGCTTAATTGATTTTTAATTTCATGGGCAATTTGTTTAGCATTTTGATAGATTTCGTTTCTAAAACTTGTATTTGTTTCATTAACAGTTCTATAGTTTTCTTGAATTTTAGTGTTATATTCGCCCTCTTTAATCGTTTCTTCAAAATGTTTTAAAAGATTTATAACAGCTTCATTCATTAAAACATTATCACGTCTTTCAGGCTTATGAATATAAAATTCGTTGTCATAATTAACCAAAAATACATTTTTGATTGTTTCATAAACATTATTTACAAGTTTAGAATTTAATTTTAAATAAATCTCAAATTTATTTAGTTCGACTTCTTTAAACAAAAATGCTGCATTATATCTTTGAGATGTTAAAACTAGAAAGCCAATTTCTTCAACATCGAATTTTGAAAATTCAAAGTCGCTAAATTGACGAAAATTAACATTTGTACAATATTCTAATCTTTTAACAACTCCTTGAATTTCAGGATATTCTTGAAAATGTGAAAAGATAATTGCTTTTGAATTGTTTGCAGCAATTGGTTCTAGAATACTTTTAATTAAGGATTTAACAATTGAAGCTGAATATAGCTCATTTTGAGTTAAATCCTGATTTTCAAAGTATTTATTAAAGTTTTTATTTGTTTTTTGCATTTGAGATTTTTCTTTTGTTTTTACTTACCATTTTGTAAATATTGATGCATGACCGCTTATGCAATCAAAGATTGCTTCACTCCTTTCGCCAGCACTTCAGTCGCAACGGCGGTCATCTAAGGTCTGCTCGCTTGACTCGGCTATACTGCAATCTTCTTAGTTTTTGGTTTAAATCCTTTATTAATTGCATAAAGTACAGCTTGAGTTTTTTCTTTAACTTGAAGTTTTTGGAAAATATTATTTACGTGAGTTTTAACAGTTGTTTCAGAAATAAATAATTCTCTTGCAACATCTTTATATGTTGCACCTTCAAGCAATAAAGAAAGAACTTCTTCTTCTCTATTTGTTAAATAATGAAGCAAGTTTTCTTCGCCCTCTTCTTCTTGATTTTGTTGACCATTCTTTTCAAAATCTTGGAAATATTCAAAGAATTTAGAACAAAGTACAGTTGGAAGATAAATTTTGCCCATTGAAACTTCATCCAATGCTTTAATCAATTGAGCTGAAACCATTGTTTTTAAAACATAACCACAAGCGCCAACTTTCATAGCACGATAAATCAAATCAGCATCATCATAAGCAGTTAAAACAATAACTCTTGTTTTTAAATTTAATTTTTGAATTTCAGCAATAGCATTAATACCATCAACTTCTGGCATATTAATATCCATTAAAACAATATCTGGTTGGTATTTTTTAATTAATGAAATTGCAACATTAGCATTACCTGCGTTTGCAATAACTTCATAATCATTTTCTAAATTAACCAACTCACGAACGCCAGATGCGTGTTCATACTTGTCGTCAACAACGATAACTTTTTGCTTTCTTTTGAAATCCACAGTTCTTCTCATTAACCCCTCCGAAAAGTATATATTTTTGTAAATTTAAATCATTTTATGTAATCTACATTATGAATATACTTCGTGAGCATGATTTAATCATCAATAGCAAGGTTGAAATTTAACCCATTTAGCGTGCAACTTTATATCTAAATCTAAAGATTTAGACGCCAATAAGACAAAGCTTTTGAGCCTAACTGAAAACTGTCAATCCTACATTATCATTGGATAATATAGTTGATTTAATACTACAACTATTTTATTAGATAAGTTGCAACAAAATCATAATCTAAGTCGATTTCGATTGTTTTATACGCGCCTGATTTTGCATAGCTTTCAGTGACAATATGATAAATTCCATCTTTTTTAGTTTCAATATTTTTATTATAATGCCCTGAGATAATAACTTTTACATTATTATATTGAGCTAATAATTCTTCATAAGCTTCGGTTTTAGCTGTTTCCATCCAAGAGGACTCTGCTTTTAACAATGGGAAATGTTGAAGAATAATTATTTTTTTATCTTTATTTTTATCCAGTGTTTTTTTAAGCCACAAAAGCTCGTCTTTTCCATAATATCCATTTGTTGATTTAAAATATTGTTTAGTTCCATCCATCACAACAAAAAGATAATCTTTCTTTTTAAATGTATAGTTTGGTTTTGAGCTATGAGCAAAAAAGCGAGCAAGCTTTACTCTTTTTAAATAATAATTTTTATCAATATTGTTTGATGAATCAACATCCGTTGAACCAAGAAGCACAACACATTTTTTATTCACTTTTTTTAATAAATGAATAAATGTTCTTAAATTAATAATCTCAGCTTTTGCGATATTATTTCCACCAAACAAAACAAAATCTATATCTTTGAAAGAATTTATTTCTTTAATTGTTTCTTGAAGTTTATATGCATTTTTAGAATTCAGTTCAATATCTGTAATGTGAATTAAACGAACCTCTTTTGCATTTGCATTTAAAACTAAAAATAAAACTGCTAAAATTAAGAATTTAAATATATTTTTCATAAGAAAAGAATAATATAAAAAACTCTAAAAACCTACGTTTATTTACAAAATGTTAAAATATTGACTCTATAAATAGTAATTTTGCTTTGTTCTTGCTACACTTGTGCTACCCCAAAAAAACAAGAGAAAGGGTTTATAGAATATGACAAGATTTTTAGCCGTAGCAATAGCACTGCTATTGAGCACGACTCGCACCCTAGGAATGAACGTTGATGCGTTTATTGACGAAAAGGTTGCACCAATAACTGACGCAATCGCTGATGTTATTTTCTTACAAGTTAACTTTTTTGGTACAAAAGTACCTTTAATTATTCTTTGGATTTTATTTGCTGGAATTTTCTTTACTATTTATTTTAAAGGAATTTGCATCTGGGGCTTTAAACACGCCGTAGATAATATTATTAAACCAGCCGACAAATCAAAAGGCGATTGTGGCGATGTTTCATCATTTCAAGCACTAGCTACAGCATTGTCTGGAACAATTGGTATTGGTTCAATTGCAGGGGTGGCAATTTCAATTTCAATTGGTGGACCTGGGGCTGCTTTTTGGATTTTTGTTGGCGCATTATTAGGAATGTCTATTAAATTTATTGAAGCAACTTTAGCTGTTAAATATAGACGCTTTAACGAAGATGGCTCAGTTTCTGGCGGACCAATGCACTATATTGCCCATGGTTTAACAAGAAAAAAATTAAGATGGCTGGGGCAACCCTTATCTGTCCTTTTTGCAATTTTATGTATCGGCGGTGGCATAACTGGCGGTAATATGATTCAAATCAACCAAGTTGCAAGACAAATCGCAACCATCACTGGGGGTGAAAATAGCTTTTTTGCAACAAACGCTTGGATTATAGGTTTAACAGTTGCAATTTTAATTGGACTTGTTATTGTTGGGGGAATTAAAGGAATTGCTAAAGTTACAACAATTTTAACTCCATCAATGTGCGCATTATACCTTTTGGCTGGTTCAGTTGTAATTCTAGCTCACATTACTCATCTAGGCGAAGCACTAAAAGCAATTGTTGTTCAAGCATTTGCACCTCAGGCAGTTGCAGGCGGTATTTTTGGTGTAATCGTAATTGGTTTAAGAAGATCAGTTCAATCTAACGAAGCAGGAACAGGGGCTGCTGCAATCGTTTATGCTGCCGCTCAAACAAAAGAACCGGTTTCGCAAGGTTTCGTTGCGCTATTAGAAACATTCTTAACTGGTGTACTTTGTTTATTCACATCATTCGTAATTATTTTTTCAGGAGTACTAGACACAACTCATATCGGTTCAATTTCAGGTATTGAACTTGCTTCTAATGCTTTTGGAACAGTTGCAGCGTTTTTACCAATTCTTTTATCCGTTATTGCAACATTGTTTGCAATGTCTACATTAATTTCTTGGGCATATTACGGACAAAAAGCTTGGACATTTATGTTTGGCGAAGGCAAAAAACGTGTTTTAGCTTTCAATTTGATTTATTGCATATTTATCGTAATCGGTTCAGTTATGAATGTTAAATCTATTATTGATATAACTGATGCGATGATGATTGCAATGTGTATTCCAAACGTTATAGCGCTTTATATATTATGTCCTGAAATCAAAAAAGATTTAGCAGGATATTGTGAAAGACATAAGTTGTTTCAAAAGAAAGCATAACAAAGAATTTACTTGGGGCGAAAGCCCCAATTGTTTTTTAAATTCAATTTTTTAAACAAAAATAATCTTTAACCCAAAATAGCAAAAAATATTTTTCCCAAGTTTTGTAAAAACACAAAAAAGGAAATAAATAATGAGAATAAGCAACAATTTTCAACCAAATTTTAAAGCATTAATGGGAAAAAGAGAAATTTATCGTCATCAAGGTAGCGGGGTTGACTCTGTTAAATATATTCAACATATTCACCCGTTTAAAGATGAATACAAAAGCCAAGCTGAACTTGATTGTGCTGTTGATAAATTTATGAATGGAAGTTTTTCAAATAAATTTAATCAATCTCCATATAGACCATATACGAAATTTGAAGTTGTAGTTGAACCTACTTTGTCTTTTACAAAAGAAGAATTTTTATATGCACAAAAATTTCCAGCAGCAAATGATGCCAATTTAGAAGCTTTAGATTTTATTGAAAAAGGTGAATATAACGAAACTTTAATAAAAGAAACAAGTACTTTTCCGATGGCAATTATGATGGAAGATTTACAATAAAATTTTAAATAATTAAAATAAAATTAATTTTTGAAGTTTTTCAAAAAATCCTTATAAAATAAAAATAGAAAGCCAAGCTAGATTATAAATTATTTTGAGGGATAAATTATGTTTGATAACTTCACAGATTCAACTAAAGAACTGATTTTTAACGCACAAAATTTAGCACTTGAAAATCATAACACGATTATTGAACCTATTCATATTTTATCTTCAATGACTTTAAGCAACATTGAAAGTGTTAATTTACTTTTTCATGAATTGAAGTTAAACACAAACCTTTTTAACCAAGATTTAAAAAATGCACTAAAAAATCTTGCAAAAGTGGATGAAATTCAATCTAAAATTTATTTTTCAAAAAACACACTATCTCTTTTTGAAAAAGCAGTCGAAAAAGCTGAAAATTTAAAAGACAAGTTTGTTAGTGCAGAGCATATTCTGCTTGCAATGGTTGAAACTGACAATTCAGATTTGAAAAGAATTATTGAAAAATATCAAATTAATGAAACTAAAATTCTAACCGCTATGAAAAATATTAGGGGGGATAAAAAAGTGGACAATAAAAACGCTGATGAAGATTATAAAATAATAGAAAAATATTCAATTGATTTAACAAAATTAGCTCATGATGGTAAATTAGACCCTGTTATTGGTAGAGATGAAGAAATCAGAAGAATTATTCAAGTTTTGAATCGTCGCTCTAAAAATAACCCTTGTTTAATTGGGGAAGCTGGCGTTGGTAAAACTGCGATTGTTGAGGGCTTGGCTCAAAGAATAATTCGTGGAGATGTTCCTGAAAGCCTTAAAAATACTACTTTAATTTCTCTTGATATGGGTGCTTTAATTGCTGGGGCCAAGTATCGAGGTGAATTTGAAGAAAGATTAAAAAAAGTTTTAAAAGAAGTTGAAAAATCAGATGGTCAAATAATCATGTTTATTGACGAACTGCATACTGTTGTGGGTGCAGGGGGTCAAGAAGGGACATCTGATGCTGGAAATCTTTTAAAACCAATGCTTGCTCGTGGGCAAGTAAGAACATTAGGGGCAACAACAATAAATGAATATAGAAAATATATCGAAAAAGACCCAGCGCTAGAGCGCCGTTTTCAGCCTGTTTTGGTTGAAGAACCATCTGTTGAAGATACAATTTCAATTCTTCGTGGCTTAAAAGATAAATATGAAGTTCACCATGGAATAAGAATTAAAGATTCTGCTCTTGTCGCTGCTGCAAAATTATCTGCTCGATATATAACAGATAGATTTTTACCTGATAAAGCAATTGACCTTGTTGATGAAGCAAGTTCTGCTATTAGAATTGAAATTGATTCTATGCCAGAAGAATTAGATAAATTAGAGCGTCAAAAACTTCAATTGCAGATTGAATTGCAATCTTTAAAAGATGAAAACGATGTTGAAAAAATAGCTAAAGTCCAAAAAACACTTGATGAAATCAATTCTAAAATTGATGTACTTAAAACGCAATGGGAAAAAGAAAAATCATCAATTAAAGGTGAAGTTGGCTTGAAAGCTGAAATTGAAGAAGTTAAACATCAAATTGAACAAGCTCAAAGAGATTATAATCTTGAACTTGCTGCAAAGCTTCAATATGGTAAATTGCCAGAATTAATTGAACAATTAAAAAATGCCAAAAATCAAGAACACAAAAACACTCTTTTAAAAGAAGAAATCGATGAAGAAGATATAGCTGCCATTATTTCAAAATGGACAGGAGTGCCAGTTTCTAAGCTTGTTGAAAAAGAAAGTCAAAAGCTTTTAGATATGGAAAATACTTTACATAAACAAGTTATAGGACAAGATGAAGCAGTTGAAAAAATAGCAGATAGTATTCGCCGTGCTCGAAGTGGTTTATCTGACCCAAAACGTCCTATTGGAACATTTCTATTCTTAGGTCCAACAGGTGTTGGTAAAACAGAACTTGCTAAAGCATTATCCAAATTTATGTTTTTAGATGAAGATAGCTTAATTAGAATTGATATGACAGAATATATGGAAAAACATTCTGTAGCAAGATTAATTGGTGCCCCTCCAGGATACGTTGGTTATGACGAGGGTGGTCAATTAACTCAAGCTGTCAGAAAAAAACCATATTCTGTTATTCTTTTTGATGAAATAGAAAAAGCACACCCTGATGTGTTTAATATTATGCTTCAAATTTTTGATGACGGCAGATTGACAGATTCAAAAGGTAAAACTGTTGATTTTAAAAATACAATTATCATTTTAACATCTAATATTGGCTCTAATATTATTCTTGATAATGCCCTAAAAGGTATGATGGGTGAAAAAAATAAAGAACAAGAAAGAGAAGAAATAACTCAAAAATTAAGAGAATATTTTAAACCAGAATTTTTAAATAGAATTGATGAAACAATATTCTTTGACGCTTTAACATTGGATAATTTATCTCATATTGTCGATATTCAAGTTGAATATTTAAAAAATCTTTTAGCTGAGCGAAAAATCCAACTTGAAATCACGGCTGACGCTAAAGAACACCTTGCAATTCAAGGCTATAACCCTGTGTATGGAGCTCGACCATTAAAAAGAACAATTAGACAATTAATTGAAAATCCGCTATCTAAAGAACTCTTAAAAGGCAATTTTAAAGATAACGATAGTATTAAAATCGATTTTCAAAACGATGAAATTGTATTTTTAAAAGGTTAATTATTTAGAACGAGATAATTTAAATTCGTGATTATCAAGTATGGCTTTATCTGCTCCAAGCATCATAGCCTCTGCTTGTTCTAAAATTTTAACAATCATATATCCATTTTCACCATCAGAACGAGGTGTTTTATCGTTTTCTATGCAGCTTAGAAAATGTTGGCACTCAAGTTTTAATGGTTCAATTTCAAGATAATCAAAAACTTCAATTTCGTTTTGAGAACCTTTTTTATTATCGTAAACTTTTAATTTGCCTTCTTGGATGGTATCATCTAAAATTGCAGTTGCTTTTGTGCCTCGAACAAGCAAGCTAACTCTTTTTTGAGGATGAATCCAAGAATCTGAAACTTGTCCAATAACTCCATCTTCAAATTCGATTGTTAGATGAGTAATATCACAAATGTTTTCAAACTCAGTATCAGCACCAACCGCATTTAATACTCTTAGTGGCGCTTTTCCTGTAACGTGAGCTATCATTGAAACATCATGCGGAGCTAAATCCCACATAACACTTCTATCGTTTTTAAAATAGTTAATATTCAATCTATCAGATTGTACGTATTTAATTTCGCCTAAAACCCCTTGTGCAATAAGCATTTTAAGCCTGTTAACCGCTGGATGATAAAGTAATAAATGTCCAACTAAAAGTTTAACATTCATTTCTTCAGCTAAATCTTTAAGTTCAAGTGCTTCTTTGGCTGATGTCGAAATTGGTTTTTCAACGTAAACATGTTTACCTGCTAAAATCGCTTTTTTAACAAGATTAAAGTGAGTATGGCTAGGAGTTACAATGCAAAGAGCTTTAATATCTGGGTTTGATAACAATCCATTGAAATCACTTGTTGTTTCAACATCTGGATATAACTCTTGAATCATTTTTAGGTTTTCTTTGTCTAAATCGCAAACGCTGTGAAGTGCTCCAAGATTGTAGAAATTTCTAACGATATTTCTTCCCCAAAGACCGCAACCAACTACTGCCGTACACTTTTTCATTTATTTTTTCCTTAAATTAACAGTTTTTCGTATATTCTATTTTAATAAGCTAATATTTCATAGTCAAACAAAGATTTTATAAAGATAAATTTCCCAAAAATAAATGTTTATGATAGTATAGTTTTATGAGTATGAGAGCATCTGTATTAAATTGTCCGGTTGATTTATTAGATATTAATGATGCACTTTGTATTGCTAAAAAAGCAATTGAAGATAAAACCAATTTTCAAATTATTACAATTAATCCTGAAATGATTATGAATGCTCAAAAAAATGAGCAATTTTTTAAAATTATTAAAAATTCAAATTTAAACATTATGGATGGTGTTGGTGTTAAGATTGCTCTTAAGCTTCAAGGAATTAACAAAGCTCAAATTCGAGGAGTTGATTTTTCTCGTGAGCTTGTTAAATTGGCAAGTGAAAATAACTATCGCATTGCTTTCTTGGGAGCAAAAGAAGAAATCATCCAAAAAGCAAAAGAAAACTTTTTAAATCAATATCCAAATTTAAATTTTGTTTATGTCAGAAATGGATATTTTTCAAATGACGATGAAATAATAAATGAGCTAAAACAGGTCAATCCTCAAATTCTGCTTGTTGGTTTAGGCTCACCAAAACAAGAAGAACTTATTGCAAAACTAAAAAACGAGTTGCTTGGTTGTGTTATGGTTGGGGTTGGTGGTAGTTTTGATGTTTTTTCGGGAATTGTAAAAGAGTCACCGAAAATCTTTCAAAAGCTTGGGCTTGAATGGTTATACCGTACAATATTGCAACCGGAGCGCATAAAGCGCATATTTCCTGTTTTGCCAATATTTTTAATAAAGTGTATAATTGCTAGTATAAATAAGAAGGGTTGATATTTTGAAAACGTTTACAAATGCACTTCGATGCGACATTTTAAAAATGATACACAATGCAAAATCTGGTCACCCCGGTGGAGCATTATCTTGTGTTGATATTTTAGCTGTTTTATACAAAAAAATCTTAAATGTTCCAGTTGAATGGGATAAAGATATTAATTTTGATAAAAGGGATAGATTTATCTTATCAAAAGGTCATGCCTCAACCGCTTTATATACAGTTTTGGCTCATTTAGGATTTTTCCCAACCAACATGTTAATGAGTTTTAGAATGCTAGGTTCTAAACTTCAAGGACACCCAAGTTCGAGAGCTGGTTTAGCCGGCATTGAAGTATCAACAGGTTCGCTAGGACAAGGTCTTTCAATCGGTATTGGAATGGCGCTAGCGCTAAGACTTGATAAAAACAAAGATTCAAAAGTTTTTGTTTTAATGGGTGATGGCGAAATGCAAGAAGGTAGCGTTTGGGAAGCATTAATGAATGCTAAAAATCAAAATCTTGATAATTTAATTGTAATTGTTGATAAAAACAATCTTCAAATTGACGGTGCAACTTGTGAAGTTAAATCTTTAGAACCTCTTGATGAAAAATTAAAAGCTTTCGGTTTTGAAGTTTATTCAATCGACGGACACAACTACGATGAAATTGAAGCTACTTTAAAAGAAGCAAAAGCTTCAAATAAACTTTGTGCAATTATTGCAAATACTATAAAAGGTAAAGGTGTTTCATTCATGGAAAATGCCGCAGGCTGGCATGGCAAAGCTCCAAATGATGAACAATTAGCTAAAGCTTTGGAGGAATTATGTTAGCAAAGAATATCGAAGTTAAATCGCCAAGAAATGTATACGGTGAAACATTATGTGAATTAGGGGCAAAAAACCCTAATATAGTGGTTTTAGATGCTGATTTATCATGCTCTACTCAAACTTGCAAATTTGCAAAACAATTTCCTGAAAGATTTTTTAATTGCGGTATAGCAGAACAAGACATGATGACAACAGCAGCTGGTCTTGCTTATGGGGGTAAAACTGTTTTTGCTTCTACTTTTGCAATGTTTGCAACTGCAAGATGTTTAGATCAAATTAGAAACACGATTTGCTATTCAAAATTAAACGTTAAAATTGTAGCTACCCATGGCGGTATTACAGTAGGCGAAGACGGAGCATCTCATCAAGCATTAGAAGATATTTCTTATATGCGCTCAATTCCAGATATGAGAGTTTTAGTCCCTGGAGATTGCGAAGAAGTTAAACAAGTTATTGAATATGCGGCAAATACCCCTGGACCTATGTATATTAGAATTCCAAGGACAAATTTAAAATCAGTTTTCAACCCTGAAACATATAAATTCAACCAAACAGCAGGTGTTAAAGTTAAAGATGGTGACGATATTACCATAGTTACTAACGGTGAAACTTTATACGAAGTTGTTGAAGCTGCTAAAAAATTATCAGAAGTTGGTATTGAAGCTGAAATTCTTCACTATCCTGTTGTTAAACCTTTCCGCCATATTGCGCTAAAGCAAAGCGCAAAGAAAACCGGAAAAGTTGTAGTTGTTGAAAATCATAGCATTATTGGCGGCTTAGGAAGTGCAGTTTGTGAAGCACTTTGCCAATATTACCCAACAAAAGTTTATAGAATTGGAACAAAAGACACTTTTGGACAATCTGGCGAACAAAGACAGTTAATGGAATTTTACGGTCTTACAGATAAGAAAATTTATGAAAAAATAATCGAATTTATGGATGTAAAATGATAATATTAAGTGACGTAGTAAAACAATATAAAAATAAATACGCCCTAAGAGGTATCAATCTTCATATTCGCCCAGGTGAATTTGTATTTTTGGTAGGTTCTTCTGGAGCTGGTAAATCAACATTAATGAAGATGTTATATCTTGAAGAAAAACCTACAAGAGGAGATGTTTTTGTTGCAGGAATTAATATTGGAAATTTGTCTGCCAACAAAATTCCATCATTAAGAAGATGTATGGGAATAGTTTTCCAGGATTATAAACTTCTTCAAAATCACACTGTGTATGATAATATTGCTTATGTTATTCGCACAATGGGTATTTCATCTCGTGAAATTGAATCTCGTGTAATGGGAGCGCTAAAAGTTGTTGGTTTAGAAGATAAATATCGCTCAAAACCATGCGAGCTATCAGGTGGTGAACAACAAAGGGTTGCAATTGCTCGCGCCATTGTTAATGGCCCACCATTATTAATTGCAGACGAGCCAACAGGAAACTTGGACCCTAAAAACTCTCTAGAAGTTATGCAAATTCTAGAACAAGTTAATCAAAGAGGAATTACCATTTTAGTATCAACTCATGATCATGCAATGGTAAATTATTTCAGAAAAAGAGTAATAACCCTTGACCATGGTCAAGTATTAAACGATGTACAAGCAGGAACATATGACTAGAAGACCTAAAAATCAAAATTTAAAACAAAAAGTAAAATCTCGCATTCCAAAAGATTGGATGTCTGAGATTAGAATTGCATATCGAATTGTAATTGAAACAGCAAAAGGCATTGCGCAAACAGGACTTGTTAATCTTGCAATTATCACAACAATTGCTGCAATTTTAACAATTTTTGGTTCAATTTTTAGAGTAACTTTAGCGGTTAATTCTTTTGTAACTTCTATGGGTTCAGCTTTGGAAGTTAGCGCTTATTTATCTCCTGAGGCAGATATCAATTCAACAATAACAAAAGTTCGAGAATTAGAACATGTTGAAAAAGTAACATATATTTCAAAAGATACTTCTTGGGCACAATTAAAAAAAGAAATTGATGTTCCTGATATTACAAACCCACTGCCTGATACTTTGCATGTTAAATTGGACGATACCAAAAATATAACAGTGGTTATGAACAATTTAAAAAATATTGATGGCATTAATGATACAAGTTACGCTAAAGACTTGGTTCAAAAGTTTGAAATGATTAATAAAATCATCAATACTGCAACATTGGTTTTTGTTGTGATAGTTTGTATGCTTACAATTGCAATTATTAACAACACGATTGAGCTTGTAATTCAATCAAGAAAAGAAGAAATAGAAATTATGCGATTAATGGGTGTTTCAAATTGGTATATTAAAACTCCTTTAATACTACAAGGCGCAGTATACGGCTTTTTAGGGGCACTAGTTGCCATTATTCCGATTGATGTAGTTCAAAACTATATCATAAAAATGCACGAATTTTTCATGATATCAATTGACCCAATGGCACAATTTGCCGTACTATTTAGTGTATTGGTACTCGGAGTAGCATTTAGCTCAATCGGTAGCTTCCTAAGTATCAAAAAACATTTACAGGTATAGAATATTATGATGAATAACAATCCAAATAGATTAGATCCGCAGCAAGTCGTAGCAGAATTTAAAGATATTCCACCAATGCCAAATGTTATGGTAAAAGCATTGAGTGTTATTAAAAACCCTGCAACAGGTATAGCGGAGCTTGCAAAAATTATGCAAGTGGACCAAGCAATTTCAACAAAAACTTTAAGCCTTGTTAACTCTGCATTTTATGGATTTAGACAACAAATTACATCTATTCAAAAAGCGCTTGTTGTTTTGGGTATGATGAAAGCAAAAAATATCATCATGAGCTTAGCTCTAAAACAAATGATGACAGCGCAAGGTAGCCGTGAATTATGGGAACATTCCATTAAATGTGCAGTTGCAGCTGAAATTTTAGCTAAAGAATTTAAGGTAATTAATCCTGACGACGCTTTTGTTATTGGTTTTTTGCATGATATAGGAAAAATTCTTTTAAATTCTAAAAATCCTTTAAAATATTCAAAAGTGCGTTATTTAGCTGCACAAGATAACGTAAATCTAGTTGACATTGAAGATGCTCAATTTGGCACAAACCACTGTGTCTTAGGTGCATTAGTATCTAAAAAATGGCAATTACCTGTAATTTTAACAAATTGTATTAGATATCACCATGACCCTGCTCAAAGTTCATTGCCAGCAGTGTGCGGTATTGTATATTGCGCAGATAGAATGGTTCAAACAAATATGCCAAATCCATTATTAGAACCAAGAGTTATGAACAAAATGGATTTCACTATTTCAGACCCTGTAGCAATGAGAGAAACAATCCTAGCTAAAGCTACAATCTTCTTAAAAGAAATGTCTACCCCGGGCTAGTTTGTTTTAATTTCAAGTTTAGAGCATAAATTATTAAAATATTCCACAGATTCCAATAAATCTTCTTTTTCAAAGATTTCAAAAGTAATTTGTGGGTAAAGTTGCATTTCTTTCAATGTTAAAAGAATTTCTTCAATATTTAAATTACCCCTCAAAAGGCTTGAATGAGAGTCTTCATCTTTAAAGTTATTATGAAAGTGCATATGTTTTAGCATTATTCCATAATCTTTTATCCAATCTGATGGTTTAATATCAGAATGCAAGTTACAATGCCCAATATCAACAGTAACCCCAAGATTTGGAGAATTAATCGCCGCAACAAGATTTCTAATGAATTCCGAATTGGGCTCATGAACATTTTCAATGGTTGCCATAATTCCTAAATCTTCAAAATTTTTGATAAATTCATTATAAAATTCGATATTTTTTAAAAAGAACATTTGTTGATATTCTTTATGCTTTAAAAGATTGTTATAACATGTATGAAAAACTACCGTTGTAACGTCAAATTCTGCTGCTAATTCTAGACTTTGATAATATCTTTTTTTAGAAATATCAGATATTAAAGGGTCTTTTGCTGCAATATTTAAATTTGAAAAGAACCCATGAAGTGTTACTTCATTATCGAAATCAGCCAAAATTGCTTTATATTCTTTTTTGTTTTTTTCAAAATTATCCTCAATATCTGCCAATCTTCCAAAACGAGAAATCTCAATTCCGCAATTTAAATTTGAAGCAATTTCAACAGCTTCCCTAAAATCATGGTATGATACAGTTGAGGATATGAATTTGTGCAATTTTTTGTCCATAATCTAATTATAAATTAAAAATGTATATTATTGAACTATTTTTAAAACTAAAAGAAGATTTTAAAAACGGCAAGTTTAAAAAGAAAATTCAACAACCAATAAATGAAATTGAAACTTGCTCACATCTTTTTGTGCCAATTGATTCAACAGGAAAAATTCTTGCTTGCTCAAAATGTGGAGAGCTTTATAAGCTCAAAGATGGCGAAATTAATCCTTTTGAAAATTAAAGCCTCTGAATTTCAGAGGCTTTAATAATATAGTTAAATATTTTATCTTGAAGCAATTACTCTTGCAACGTGAACCCCTGAAGCACTTGCTTGCATTAAGCCACGAGTTACGCCAGCGCCATCACCAATTGCAAACAAGTTTTTAACGCCAAGTGTTTCTAATTCATTAGAGATTAATACCCTTGCTGAATAGAATTTAACTTCAACGCCATATAATAATGTATATCTTGAAGCAACGCCAGGTGCAATTTTATCAAGAGCATAAAGCATTTCAATAATGCTTAATAGTTGACGATATGGTAAAACTAAGCTAAGGTCGCCTGGGGTTGCGCATTCTAGGGTTGGTTGAATGATTGATTCTTTAATTCTTTGAGGAGTTGAACGACGTCCATCAATTAAATCACCAAATCTTTGAACTAAAATGCCACCTGAAAGCATATTAGCTAATGAAGCGATATGCTGACCATATTTAATTGGTTCATGGAATGGTTCTGTGAATTTTTTGGAAACCAAAAGAGCAAAGTTTGTGTTTGGAGTTTTCTTATCTGCATAAGAGTGTCCATTAACTGTTGAAATGCCGTTATAGTTTTCATTTACTACTTCGCCATTTGGATTCATACAGAATGTTCTAACTTCATCACCAAATGTTGGAGTATGATAAATTAATTTTGATTCATAAAGTCTTGATGTGATTGGCTCCATAACAGGTGCAGGAAGTTCAACACGAACACCAACGTCAACAGCGTTATTTACCATTTCAATTTTATTTTTAATAAATTGATTAGATAACCAATCAGCCCCTTCTCTTCCTGGAGCTACAACAACGTAATCTGCTAAATATTCTTTACCTTCTTTGGTTGTAAAACCTTTGATAACTGAATCTTTAATGATTAATTCATCAACATTTTCGTTGTTAATAATATCAATTCTATCCATTAAATAATCTTGCATAGATTTTAAAACAGATAAAGATTTTTCTGTTCCTAAGTGACGAACAGGAGAATGAACAAGTTTTAATTCAGCTAACGTTGCAGCGTGCTCAATGTCTGCAAATTCAGCTCTATTTCTTCCAAAAACGGTTTGAGTAGCGCCATGGTCAAGATAGATATTGTCGCAATATTCGATTAAGTTTTCAACGTCTGAATATGGCATATAATCAACTAAGTGTCCACCAACTTCAGGAGTTAAAGTCAATTTACCATCTGAAAATGCACCTGCTCCACCCCATCCGCAAAGAAGTCCGCAAGTTTTGCAGCTTAAACATTTCTTTTGACCTTCTCTGATTGGGCAAATTCTTTTTTCAATTTTTCTGCCTTTTTCGATTAATAAAATTTTCCATTCAGGTTTTAATTTCGCTAACTCTAAAGCAGTAAAAATACCAGCAGGACCGCCACCAACAATTGCAACGTTGTACATTCTTATCTTCCTTATTAATAATAAAATCTAGTGGGGAATAATTCCTATCTCATTTTACTACAAAAAAACTAATTAATTAATTTTAGCCTTGAATTTTTAACATTCCTTTAATATAGTATAAATAGGGTTCTTTGTATGGCTAAGTTATGGTCATTCTGAGCGAAAGCGAAGAATCTCAGGCACGAAAAAGTTCTTCGTGCTCCGCACTCAGAATGACACATAGGAGAATAAAATGTACGGATTAAACGAATTTAAAATTGTTGATTATGTGCCAACCGTTGTTGAAAATTCAAGCAGAGGTGAACGCAGTTTTGATATTTTTTCAAGATTATTAAGAGAAAGAATTATTTTCTTAGGTTCTGAAATTGATGATGACGTTGCAAATTCTGTTGTAGCACAACTTTTGCTTTTAGATAGCGAAAATTCAGAAAAAGATATTATGCTATATATCAACTCTCCTGGTGGTGTAATCACTGCTGGTATGGCAATTTATGACACAATGAAATTAATCAAAGCTCCAGTTTCAACAATTTGTCTTGGTGACGCTGCTTCTATGGGTGCATTTTTACTTTCAGGCGGAACAAAAGGTAAACGCTTAGCACTACCTAACGCTAGAATTATGATTCACCAACCTCTAGGTGGAGCTAAAGGTCAGGCTACTGATATTGAAATTGAAGCTAAAGAAATTTTAAGAATGAAAGCTATGCTAAATGGTCTTTTAGCTGAGCACACTGGTCAAAAAATTGAAAAAATTGCAAAAGATACAGAGCGTGATAATTTTATGACAGCTCAAGAAGCACTTGAATATGGTTTAATTGATAAAATTATTACTAAAGAATAAAAAAATTAATATATAAAAAAGAGAGGCTTAGAGCCTCTCTTTTTTATACCATCTTATAAACTTTAAATTCACCAGGTCTTAATTCTTTGAATGTTATTTCTTTCGAAATTGGACTTTCCATTATTTTTTCAACAAAATGACATTTGTTCATTTCGTCCAATTCAAATTCAAAATATGAAACAAGTTTTTTACCACGTTTTAATTTAACTAAATTGTCACGTGTGATTGTTCCTCGAACATTTTTCTTTTCGCTATGACCTTTTTCATCTTGAACTTCTTTTATTTCATAAGGCGAGAAGTAGTTTGCAACAATTAAATATGTTTCTTGTTTTTCGCCTTTTTTAGCTTTAATGTCGCTATCAGCTACAACTTCCCAACAAACAAAACCGTTTGATTCTTGAGTGTGCAAAATTGCTCTTCCTTGGTTTAAAAGTTTATCATGTTGAGCAAAGTGGTTTAGTGCATGGAACTTTTCAAAGAAATCCCAATCAAAATTTCTAATCATAGAAGATTCTTTTGAAATAACTCTTTCAATTCCTGTTTTTGTAAAACTTTCATCTCCATCAACTAATAATGTTGGGCGAGAAGCGAATTTTCCACCCGGAATGAATTTCATTTTAAACCATTTAAACAAAGCTCCGTTTGCGCCTAATTGCCCTGGGTATTGGTTGATATCTCTAAATTCGCCATCTTGGTTATTATAGCCTTTTAAGATAGATAGAGCATTGGTTTTACCTTGTTTTTGGTTATATGTCGATAATCTTAAATTATCGTTAATGATTTGTTCCGGAGTTTTAATGCTTTGAGCAACAATATCATCACCCCAAAGTAAATCAAATTTCATATCTTTGTGATATTCCTTAAAATATCCATCCCAAAGCATATATTCTGCTAATGTTGCAAAATATGGAATTTTCTTTTTAAGAGTAGAATTAACTTTTCCTAAAACTTTAGATGGTATTCTATAGCTTAATGGTTGAGCTTTTTTGTTTTGCGAAACTTCATCAACAATATGATCAATATGATCAACTCTAAAACCATCAAAGTTATATTCTTTTTGAAGATTTAACATGTAATCAACATAAAAATCAATAACATCTCCATTATATTTATTTAATTCAAAATGGTAGAAATAATATGGAGTTTGACAATCTAAATTAGCAAAATGAGTTACATCTTCACCTTTATAGTTATAGTGTTTAAATAGGGGATATTGTCTACCTTTATTCATTTTATCAAATACAGGAACGCCTGCGCTGCACCAAGCTCCACCAGGCATTGTCCAAAGACCAGCATTAATTAAAGCAGCTGTGATTTCATCTTGATTGACAATATCTTCTTCTGTTTTTGGATGCTTTTTGTTAACTCGATTGATAATTTCTTGAGCTTTCTTTTGAAGTTCGTCTTGCACGCCCGCAAAGCTCATTTTGTATGATTCAAGAATTTTATATTCTTTAATATCTTCTTCAATTTCATTAATAATTTTTTGAATTTTATCGCTATATTTTTTAGGATTACCTTTTAAGATTTCAATATATGCTTTTTGAGCATTTAATACATCTTCATCTTTATATGTTCTTTTTTGCATAATTTGAGCTACAAGAGCATTCAAATAACCCATTATGCTTGTGGTTAGCTCATTTATATCTATCCATCTTGCAACGTATGGTTTTGATAGAACGATTTTTGAAAATCTTGCAGTTTGAGGTAAAACATCATAAATTACAGGATGACCTGCCAATTGCGCAAATTCAATGAATAATTTTACTTGATCTTTTGCGTCTAATCCTAAAAACTTCATCAAATTATCATCTTGAAGATTTTTTGAAACTTCAGAAGATTTTGGTAAATATGCACAATCAAATTCACGCTCGAAAAATGGAATTAAATATAATGTAGTTGGTAAAATATCAAATTCTTCGTTACCAATATCAAGCGTAATTAGGCATTTTACCCAATCTATAAATTTACCGGCGTTTGTTGAAGCGTTGCCATCCCCAAGTCCGCTTAATGATAGAAGCTTGATGTTGTGTCCTTCTTGCTTGAACCAGTTTGAGTTTTTAATGTTTTTTCTTGCTAATACAGATGGGTTTTTAAAATCGATAAATTTATTAACAACAAAAGTTTTAGCATAAATCAATTTTTCAACAAGACAATAAATTGTTTCAGCAGGAGTTAACTCTTGCAAAACCTTATATTGAGGATATGGCAGATAACCATATTTTTTAATTGTATTTGAAAGATATTTTTTTCTATCTTTGTCAATTTCATCAATTCTATAAATTTGAGCAACTTTCGCTAAAAGAGTATCAAGTTCTTTTGGGGAAAAATTTGCTTCGCATTTGTCTTTTCTTGTTAATAACTTCAACATATAAACACCTCTATCCTAATAAAAATATTGTAGCAGAAAATGTTTAAAATAAGTTATTTTTGAAACAATATTTTACAGTATTTTATATATTACAAAACTTTAACTTTTAGCCTTTTTAAAATTTATAATGATACAATTTATTTTATGAAATCGTTTTTTCAAGATGAATTTATAAATACTAAGGTTTTATCACGTTTAGCAAAAGAAATTAGACGTGAACAGCTTGATAGTGCAATTTCTGAGCTTAGTTATCTAAACGAGCTTCAAAGTCATATTATTTCAAAAAGTGATTTTACGCCATCTCAAAATGAAGAACTAGAATTTATCAAAAAAATAAACAATGCAAAACGAAAAAATTTACAAGCATAGATTAAAAGTTACTAAAAATAAGGAATTGTGTTTTATTTCCCATCTTGATTGGCAAAACTTGATTTTGAAAGTTTTTAGACGCCTTGAGCTGAAACTTGTTTTATCGCAAGGTTTTAATCCAATGCCAAAGGTTTCGTATTCTCCAGCATTACCTATATTTTTAGAATCAGATTGCGAACTTGTTAACTTTCAAACTTATGAACCTTTGAAATCCGATTTTATTGAACAATTTGAAAAATATTCTCCTAATGGAGTTAAAGTTATTGAATTAATTGAAATTGATGAAAGTATTCAAGAGCCAAAATCATTAGAAAATTATATTCAATGGGCGCAATATCAAGCTATATATGATTTTGAAAAAAACCAACTTTACAATTTGGAAAAAATAAGATATATTATAGAAAAGTGTTTGTCTTCGGATGAAATTTTAATCACGAAGAAAACTAAAAAAGGTATAGAAAAAACAATTAACTATCGAAATTCCCTAAAAACATTTGAAATTAAGGATGATGGTGTTCTGAGCTTTATATTAAAAGCTGGACAAAATGAGCAAATCCCGTCGCTTCGTGCGGATGAATTTCTCAAAACAATATTTGGTGAAAGTAATATTTTCAAAATTAAAAGGGTAAAATTTTTCGATACCGACTTGAGAGTTATTTAAGTTTAAAGGAATTTTACTATGACAAAGAAAATTATCATTTCTGAAAAAGATAATATCGCAGCAGTTTTAGAAGATAATAAGGTTTGCGAATTTTTTGTTTCAAAAGGAGATGTTTTATTAGGTGATGTTTATTTATCCCGTGTAGATAACGTTTTACCATCAATTGAAGCAGCTTTTGTTGATGTTGGCATGCCAGATAAAATGGGCTTTATTCATACCGATGATATTATGGGCAAAGGAACTTTGAAAGAAAAAGTTAAACCTAACCAAAAATTAATCGTTCAAGTTGTTAAAGAACCAACAGGACACAAAGGTCCAAGAGTAACAACAGCGCTATCATTACCTGGAAGATTTTTAGTTTTACTTCCTGATGAAAAAGGGGTAAATGTTTCTAAAAAAATTACTTCTCAAAAAGAAAGAGCAAGACTAAAATCAATTGTTAGTTTATTAAAACCTGTTGGCGTGGGTGTGATTGTAAGAACTGAAGCAGAAGGACAAACTGACGCTGAAATTCAAGAAGATTTAGAAATCTTATTAGAAAAATGGAATTCTATCGTTAACGCTGCAGATAGCGCTAACCCTCCAACTCTTTTATATCGTGATCAAGATTTACTGTATCGAGTTATCCGTGAAGCATGTGATGCTAATGTCGAAGAAATTGTTGTAGATACTGCTTTTGCGCTCCACAGGACTACTCAATTGTTGCAACATTGGAATATGCAAGTTAAAGTTACGATACATAAAGGCAACGACCCATTGTTGGTTACAACAGGGGTTAATAAAGAAATTGTTAATGCACTAAATACAAAAGTTAATTTACCATTAGGCGGATATTTATTTATTCAACAAACAGAAGCTCTAACCGTAGTTGATGTTAACTCTGGTAAATTTACTTCTTCATCAAATCAAGCTGAAACAATTTTAAAAACAAATATGCAAGCAGCTGATGAAATTGCTCGTCAATTAAAATTAAGAAACATTGGCGGTATGGTAATTGTTGATTTTATCGATATGACTTCTCGTATGGACAAATTGGCGCTTTTAGAACACTTTGAATTAGCCCTAGAAAAAGACAAAGCCAAACCACAAATTGGACAATTATCCGATTTAGGGCTTGTTGAGCTTACTCGCCATAGACAAGGTCAAAGCTTATCTGAGATTTTCACTAAAAAATGTGATAAATGTAATGGACAAGGTTTTATTATTGATGATTTAAAATTTGCTACAGCAACAGCAGTTGGCGAAAATAGAGCCAAAATGAACAAAATTAAAGGACCATTTAGCTCTAACTTTAATAATTCATCAGAACAAGCTCCGCAAAATAATAAAAATCACAAATTTGATAAAAACAATAGACGTGATAAAAACAGAAATAAATTCCAAAATCAAAACCAAAATCAAGAACAAGAACAAAACTTTGAAAATCAAGAACAAGTTCAAAATGTTCAAGTTGAAAAAGAAGTTCAAGAGCTTACAAAGGCAAAGGTTAACGAGCTTATTGATGATTTGATTAAAGACGTTGTTATTGATAATGCACTTGAAGCTGTCGAAGAAATCAAAGAAGAAAAAAATGATGAAAATATAGAAGAAAAAGCACAAAAAGAAGTTAGCGAGAAAAAAGAAGAAAAACCTGCTAAACTGTCTAGAAAAGCTAAAAAAACCAAGAAAAAAGAAGAAGTAAAAGAAGAAAATATCATAAAAGAAGCTGAAATTGAGAAGGCTGAAGAAAAAGTAGTTGAAGAAAAAACAGAAAAAGAAGAAAAAGAAGAAAAGCCTAAAAAAAGAACAACAAGAATCACAAGGAGAACAAAAAGTGCTAAAACATCTTCATAGAATTATTTTAACTCTTTGTTTTACGGGTTTAATTGCTCTAAATCCAAATGTGCAAGCAAAAAATGATTTAATTGCACTGGAGAGCATTACTCCTGAGCAAATGAAATTAATTCAAAAGGATGTTAAAGTTAATGACCTTGATATTGAACCAATCAATACCCAAGGAATTAAAAAAGAAGTTGTTCCAGATACTAGAAGCGAAGCTAAAAAAGTATTTGCATACTTATTACGAGCAGCTTGTGGAGTGATTTTATCTGCAATATTAGTATTTTTTATTTTGATATTTGTTAAAAAATATTATAGCAGTGCTTTTGTTAATCCCGATGAAGAAGATTATTTTGAAGCTTTTGATTTATCAACTCCGGATAATCGTCAAGATGCACTTAAGGCTTTTTTAAATCGTAGTAAATAAGTAAAATAGATACAATAAAAAGAGTGTGAAACTATCTTCACACTCTTTTTATTGTAGTTTTAATTAGTTGTTAAATCTAAATAGCATTATATCGCCATCTTGAACAACATATTCTTTCCCCTCTAAGCGAGCAACTCCTTTTTCTCTTGCTGCTGCCCAAGAACCAGCAGAAATAAAATCATCATAAGAAACAACTTCTGCTTTAATAAAGCCTTTTTCAAAATCTGTATGAATAACCCCTGCCGCAGCCGGAGCTTTTGTTCCTTTTGTGATTGTCCAAGCACGAACCTCTTTTTCGCCTGCTGTGATATATGTTCTTAAATTTAAAATATCATAAGCCGATTTAATCATTCGCTCAATACCCGAGTTTTCAATTCCCAGCTCAGCAAGATAATTTTTTGCTTCAGTTTCACCTAAATCAACAAGTTCTTCTTCTAAATTTGCGCAAATGAACACAACTTGAGCGTCATCTCCTGCAAATTCTTGAACTTTTTTAGTATAAGCATTGCCGTCTTTTAAATCCATTTCTGAAACATTAGCACAATAAATCACAGGTTTTGACATTAATAAATGACACATGTGAAGCGCACGTTTTTCATCAGGAGTAAAATCGGATGAATCAATAAATTTACCTTTTTCTAAAAATGGCATACATTTTTTAATTACGGTATCTTGCAAAACTGCTTCTTTATCTCCGCCTTTGACTTGTTTTGCAATGCGTTTTGAAATATTATCTAATGTTGAAAGGTCAGCTAAAGCAAGCTCCATATTAATCGTTTCAATATCATCAATAGGATCAACTTTGCCGTTTACATGGATTGTATTAACATCATCAAAACAGCGAACAACTTGAACAATAGCATCAACTTCCCTGATGTTATGTAAGAATTGGTTTCCTAAGCCTTCACCCTGAGAAGCGCCTTTAACCAGACCTGCAATATCAACAAATTCAATTGCTGTTGGGATTACGGTTTGCGTATGAACTAAATCTTGAAGTTTATATAATCTTTCATCAGGAACATTAACTACTCCAACGTTAGGCTCAATTGTGCAAAAAGGATAGTTTGCGCTCTGAGCATTTTTAGCACTTGTTAGAGCATTAAATAATGTTGATTTTCCAACATTTGGAAGACCTACGATACCAACTTTTAACATTTATAATTCCTTAATTAAATATCTGATGTACAATATGGGCATTTTGTAGCATTGATGTTGATTGTTGAGAAGCATTTAGGACATTCTTTTGTTGTTGCCTCTTCAACTACTTCTTCTTTTTTCTCAACAGTTGCTCTTAATTTATTAATAAATTTGATTAATAAAAATACTGCAAAAGCCACGATAACAAAATTGATTATAGTGTTAATAAACAAACCATAGTTAATTGTTGTTTCGCCTGCCGCTTGTGCTGCTGCCAGTGTTGGATAATCGTTATTTCCAGATAAACTAATGTATAAATTAGTAAAATCAACTTTACCCATTAACCAACCAATTGGAGGCATAATGATATCTGCAACGATTGAATTTACAACTTTACCAAAAGCTGCACCAATAATGATGCCGACAGCCATATCGATAACATTACCTTTGATTGCAAAAGTTTTAAATTCGTCTGACCATCTTTTAACTCTGTTAAGCATTTCACACTCCTATTTTAAAATAAAACCAAGCATAAATGTTGATAGAACAAATAAACCAACAAAGAAATATGTCACTTTGTTTAGTCCTTTTTCTGTTGATTTTTGTGACGCAAACAATTGGCTTGCAGCACCAATTGCAGCCATTCCATCACCTTTTGGTGAGTGCAATAAGATTAAAAGTACACTTAATATTGCGCTTGCTATTTGTAAACCATAAAAAAATGTTGTCATTTTTATTCCTTTTTTATTGTCCTTTTTATGTTATCACAAACATTTTCCAATTCAAAGAAATAGCCTTAATATTGATTAACCTTAAAAAATTTTGTAATATAATTAAGCTATGAGAATAACAAGTTGGATAAAAACAATAATAGAAGATATAAACACTATTAAAGAAAAAGACGTTGCAGCTCGTAGCGTCTTAGAGGTTATTTTTTTATATCAAGGTTTTCACGTTTTATTGGCACACCGAATTGCTCATAAATTGCGCTATTGGGGAATACCGTTTATTCCAAGAATGATTTCTCAAATAGCTAGATTTTTTACAGGAATCGAAATCCACCCGGGAGCATCTATAGGAAAACGCTTTTTTATTGACCATGGGATGGGAGTTGTTATTGGCGAAACCACCATAATTGGTGATGATGTTTTAATTTATCAAGGTGTAACCCTTGGCGGCACAGGAAAAGAAGAAGGCAAACGCCATCCTACGATTGGCAATTTTGTAACAGTGGGCGCTGGAGCAAAAGTCTTGGGTAATATTGAAATAGGAAATTATTCAACAATTGGCGCAGGTTCTGTTGTAATTGATAATGTACCTGAGCATTGTACTGTTGTTGGTATTCCCGGACGAATTGTTAAACAAACAAAATACGTCGAAGGACAATTACAACATAATAGAATACCTGACCCAATAGCTTGCGAACTTAATCGTTTAAAATATGAAGTTATGGAACTTCAAGAAAAATTAAAAGAAGTTGTTAAAAATAATTAAATAAATGCCAAGTTGAATAATTGCAACTTGGCATTTTATCTATGCAAATAAATTTATTTTAACTAGAAATTCTCTGAAACTAAGAATGATTTATGTTCAACTTGGTCAGCATCCATCATTCCACGGTTCAATTGAGAATATTTTGCATCTCTTGAATTGAACTTTCTTTTCAAAAATTCATAAGAAACTTTTGGATCGCATTGTTCGCCACAAGTGAATAAATCAACTGCAGCGTATCCAAATTCAGGCCAAGTATGAATTGCTAAATGACTTTCTGAAATGATAACAACTCCTGAAACACCATGTGGAGCAAATAAATGAAAACACTTATTAACAATTGTAGCGCCACATTCTAAAGCTGCATCTAACATATATTTTTCTACTAATGATGGATTATTTAAAACATTAGGATCACAATCAAAAAATTCTGCTAAAATGTGACGTCCTAAGTATGCCTGTTGTTGAGATGTTTCGGTCACGTTAGTCATTCCGATAGGTGTCATTACTGCCAATTCATATTCCCCCTTATAATTAACTATTACATTTGTTGCAAAAATAAATATACACTATATCAAAAAAACATGCAACATGAGATATTGACTATCTTTACATAAAATTTTAACAAATTTTAATAATAAGACAAATTTCGTATTATTAATAAGCCTTTTCATCTATATAGATGATTTAATAGCAACTTAATTAAAGCATAATTCTATATAATCGTTAACTTGATAGTATGATTTTTTCTATCAAGGTCAAAAATTAATGATTACAAAAGAGAGTAAATTTCCCCAAAAAGAAGACGATACCATTATGACAAATGCGCAAAAAAGTTTAGATAGAGCAGTTGAAGCTCATCAAAGATATTTATTAAAATCTACAAACGAAGATTTAACCACAGCAATTAATTGCTATATTGAAACAATCAAGCAAGACCCTGATGAGTCTAGTGCATATTATCGCCTTGCAACACTTTTACACAAAAATGGTCAAATTGGGGTTGAAAACGCAATCGAACAATGTCACAGAGCTGTAGATTTAAATCCAAACGATGCTAATGCTCACATGTATCTTGGATATTTCCTATCTTTAAATCAACAATTTGATGAAGCAAAAAATGAATTTAAAACAGCAATTAAATTAAAACCATCAACTTCTAGAACTCGTTTGGTTCTAGCTTTAACTTGTTTAGAAAAAATTAAAAATTCAACAACTAAAAAATCTGTTAAAGATTATACAAACGCTCTTTATTATGGTTTTACAGGCGCTTTAATGAGTATGTTTGACAAAGCAAGCATTAAAATGGTTTGCCAAAATGTGGTAGATGACCTTAATTTTGCAAAATACAGGGCTATTGGAGAGTTTTTTGAAAAAATTAATTCAGAAAAGAAAGCTTATAATATTTATTTGAGCGCAGTTGATAATTCTAAAAAATCAATCGCACTTTATGAAAGAATGGCTAAAATTGCAATCAAGAAAAACCGTCATGATATTGCTTTTGATTGTTTGAATAACGTTGTAATTTTATCAAACAATGACCCAATGAAAGTAGTTGACGCTATCGAATATGTTGAACAATATCAAAACGATAGAGTTAATGAATTAATTGATTATTACACAATTTTAGCTAATAAATATCCTGAATTACCAAAATGCTACTATGAATTAGGGCATTTATATCTTAAAAAAGATGAAAAAATTAATGCACTTTCAGCTTTTAAATTAGCTCTAAAATATGATAACGATAATCCATATTTCCAAAATTCTCTAGCTTATGCTTATGTTCAATTAGAACAATATGATAGCGCTATTGAATTATATAAAAAAGCTCTAGAAGCTAATCCTAACGATGAATGGTCAGCGGTTGTTGCGCAAGCTTTAGCTGCAATCTATCATCAAGTTAAAGGAAACTCAGAAGCTGCTATTTCAATGCTTGAAAATAGCTTACTTTTAACTAAAAATAAATCTCAAATTTATGAAGCAATCGCAGACATTTATTATGATGTTGAAGATTTAGACCACGCTGTTGAATATTATCAACTAGCACTAAGAGATGATAGCGAAAATCCAAAATTATATTCTCGTTTAGCTATGGCTTTTTGGGAAAAAGATTGTATAGAAAAAGCAATAATTTTCTATTCAAAAGCAATTGAACTAGATTCAAGCTATGATATAGCATACAATAACCTTGGCGTTGTATTCCTTGATGGACTTGGCGATGCTACAAGAGCAATGGATTATTTTAGAACAGCAGTAGAAATTAATCCTAATTATGTTTTAGCTCACTTCAACTTAGCAAGAAGCCACGAAACAATGAATGAAAAAATTAACGCTGCAAAACAATATCAAAAAGCGCTAAACTTAAATAAAATTCATAACGAATTAGATAATAAAATAATCGAAGAAAGACTTTACAAGCTTTTTGAAGCTTAATTAATACGTCATCACCAGTTAAAATAAAGAATGAAAAAATTAAAAAAAATATTTCAATCAACAATAGCAAAAGTAATAAGCATTAGTCTTATTTTAATTTTTGCGCTCAGCGTTTTTTTATTTTTTGATTTTTATAAAAGACAAATTGAAAAAGTTCAAGGTTATTATTGGGTTCATCAAGGCGATAAAGCCTTTAAAAAGCAAGATTTGCATAACGCCATTAATCACTATGAAAAAGGTATAAAATTTCATCCAAAACACTATAGAGCAATGTATAACCTTGCTAATTTATATGTTGTTTATGAAGATTACTATAATGCTTTAAAAAACTATGAAAAAGCACTTTTGGTTAAACCAGATTATGAAGTAGCAAGAATAGACTACGCTATTATTTTGTCTGAAACGTTTAAAACAGATGAAGCAATAGAACAATACAAAAAAGTAATTGCAAATAAACCAAAATTTATTAAAATCCCATTTTTAGTAGATAATAAAAAGTCTTATATTTATAACACAGGCGTTGCTTATTATAATATGGGAATTGCATACAAAACAAAATCTATGCTTGCAGGTTTAAACAAAGCAAAAAGCAGACAATATCTTGAAAAAGCAACAGAATCATACGAAGAAGCGGTTGAAATTTTAAATTCATATAATTCAAACTACAACCTTGGTTTAATTCATCAGCTTTTGAAAAACAAAAACCAAGCAGGATATTATTATTGTAAAGCGATTGAAAAAGAGCCAATGAACTACGAAGCTCATTTTAATCTTGCGGTTTTATTGAATGATATGAAAGAATATGAGGGTGCTGCATCTGAATTTAAAAAAGCAGGAATGCTATTAGATTCCATTGGAGATAACTCCAAAACCATCTTCATTTATGATATTCTATCAGAAGTAAATCAAAAAATTGCCACAGATAAAGACAGTGATTATTTCAAAAAATTAAAAGAGGAAGAAGAAAAAAAATCTGTTGCCAAGTATAAAGCAGGGAAATTAGTTATCAATTTAGATGATAGTGAAAATAATGAATTCGTTAAAAGCTTTAAAACTTGCGCTAATAGAGAAATTTTCATAGGGGAGTAAGAAAATGGATTTTCAAACACTATATGATTTTACATATTCTTTAACTAAACTATATGATGAAGCAAATGATAGACCTGCTCTTGTTGAAGGTTTTAAAAAAGCTTTGTCATTGTTTTTTCCTGTAGAAGAACTAAAAATCTACATGATGGATGAATTTTCTTTTCTTTTAAAGGATTTTACTAAACCTTGGGAAAATTTATCTTCAAATTGCGAAAATGAAGAAATTAAAAAATATTTCGATAATTTTTTAGTACAAAAAAGTCAATATGAAAAAGAAAAAAATATTCTTTATTTTCCAATTAAACAAAAAAATAAAACTCTTGGTTTGGCTAAGTTAAATTCTAGAGAAGAAATCAAAGAAAAAAATGAATTTTTTAATATTTTTCCACTTGTTAGTTCTCAAATTTCAATGTTTATTACAACTTTGAAAAATTCTGAACAAATAAAAATTTCTTCAAAATTCCATCAAACTCTAAGAAATATAGCTCAAATTACTCAAACACAATATGAACTGGATTATATTTTACCAATTATGGGTGAAATGATTGATGGTTTTATTCAAGAGCACTTAATTTATATTTTCATCAAAAATAAAAATAAAAAAGAATATAAGTTAATTTGGCCAAATAAATGTTCTGATTCTAGAATTTATGAATACCTAGAGAGTATTACCCCAAAATCAACAACTATTTTAAAACAAGATGGAAAAATGGGAATATTTCCATTAATAGTTGATAATAAACCTTATGGGGCAATTGTTGCATACAATCATTTTGATAAAATCACAAATAAAGAAATTGAATATCTTGATGAAATCAAAAATCAAGCAATAACCACCCTAACTCGTGCTAAATCTTATGTTGAAGTTTTAGAACATGCGACACTTGATGCGCTGACTGGATACAACAACCGTCATCAATTTGAAAAACGCTTAAAAGAAACAACAGCGCATGCTAAAAGACAAAATCAACCATTATGTTGCATTATGTCTGACATTGATTTCTTTAAGAAAGTAAATGATACTTATGGTCATGCTGTTGGCGATTGCGTTTTAAAAAATGTTGCTAAAACCATTAAAAAAGAACTTAGAGAATCAGACATAGCGTCACGATATGGCGGAGAAGAATTCGTTTTCTTATTGCCCCAAACAAAACTAGATGAAGCGATAATCGTTGCAAACCGTTTAAAAGAAGCAGTTGAAAATAAAAAAATCAATATTGAAGAATATAAAATAAAAAATATTAAAGAAATCTCTGTTACTGTTTCAATTGGTGTTAGCGAATATAAAAACGAAAAAGATTATGAAATGCTTTATAAAAAAGCAGACGAAGCACTATACACTGCTAAAGAAACAGGAAGAAATAGAGTTATCATTGCTAATTAATTATTCATATCTTAGTGCATCAATTGGATTTAATAGGCTTGCTTTATAAGCTGGATAATATCCAAAGCCAATTCCAACAAGACCTGAAAAACCAAAAGACAAAAGAATTGGAGAAATTGAAATTACAATTGCTGTTGCAAAGATTTTTCCAACTAAAAGTGCAATAACAATCCCTGCGATAACACCAATTAGACCACCCAAAAGAGATAAAACCAATGCTTCAATTAAAAATTGAGTTCTAATATCAACTGCACGAGCGCCAATTGCCATACGAATGCCGATTTCTTTTGTTCTTTCTGTTACAGAAACAAGCATAATATTCATAATTCCAATACCACCTACAATAAGCGAAACAGAAGCAATGGAGGCTAATAAAATTCCAAAAGTTTGAACAGTGGATTTCATTCTTTCTTGAAATTCAGCGCTATTTCTAACCTGAAAATCATTTTCTTGACTAACGCCAAGGTTATGACGACATCTTAGGATTTCTTCAATATCTTTTTGAGCGATTGTTGAATCTTCAATTGATTTTGCTTTAACAATAATTTGACTAACGGCTCCTGGGAAATCCGTTCCAAAAACTTTTCTTTGCGCTGTTGTAATTGGAATAAAAATTAAATCATCTTGATCCATTATCCCCATTTGTCCTTTTGGAGCAAGCGTTCCGATAACTTGAAAAGGAACATTGCCAATTCTTATTGTTTTTCCAATTGGGTTAACATCTCCAAAAAGTTCTGTTTCAATGGTTTTCCCAATTATTGCAACTTTTGCAGCGTTTCTATCATCATCCGCTGTAAATCTTTTTCCTAATTTTATTTCATAGTTTTTTGCATAAAGATAAGGATTAGTTATGCCATAAACCGTTGTAGACCAGTTTTGATTACCATACATTACTTGTTTAGATGAATTTAGTACAGGAGCAACAGCCTCAATTCCTCTTGCTTGCTTTTGAATTGCTTGAGCGTCTTTTATATTTAGAGTTGGTTTTGTACCCATTCCCATTGAAACACCACCCGTTTTAGCGGTTGCACTTCTAATGGTCAAAAGGTTAGAACCCATAGATTCCATATTTTCTTGAACAGATTTATTTGCGCCTGAACCTATTGCAAGCATAATAATAACTGCCGCAACACCAATAATGATACCTAATGACGTTAAGGCAGAGCGCATTTTGTTGACTCTTAATGAATTTAGGGCAATTGAAAGTGTGGATTTAAAATCTATCATAGCTTTATTTTACAAAAAAATTTATTTAGGTGCAATTTTATGTTATTTAAAAATTATATTACAACTTTAAGCTACAATATTATCAACCACTTGGGTTACATTAGCACCTTTTAAAATCTCTTTTTCATCCGGTAATCCTTTTGTTTTTAAAAGAATATCAACAATATGTTTCATTTGACATTTAAAAGAGTATCTTGCTTTTGTAATTGGACAAACAGCACAATTTGAATTTAATTTATAACATTCTAGAGCTTGCAGTGTCCAATTTTGGACTATCGAATCTGAAATAATACCGTTTGTTTGACATTCAAAATGTTCTTCTTTAAACGAATTTCCGTAATTTTCTATCAATTTTCCCTCAAGTCGTAGTAAATCTTGTTATAGTTACATTATGCGCTATGTTTTTAAATTTTTCAAATTAATCCTATAAATGTAGTAGTTAAATTTAGCGCTTTTTGGCAATTAAATTTTGATTGGTTTTATATAAACTTTATCATTATGTATAATTTTTTTAAAAATATAGCAGAGAAAAATTCCTGTACCTTAAACGGAGCTTGTTCAATACATCCTAGCGTCAGTGCGCTATATCAGATTATTCTAAATGAAATTAGAGAAATTTCTTTTTACCTTGTTAAATTGAAAGAGTTTAAAATAGTAGACAATGAAGCAATTGACCTTTCAATTGATGGGTTATCGATTTTTTTGATAAACACAAGTTACAATCAAAAAGATTATCTTAAAATTGTTCAAAAATTAAACGAAGCTAAAAATCGAGTTAAAAAGAAGTATGGTGAACATTGTAAATTAAATAATTTTCCCACAGAATCCATTAATTCTAATTTCAATTTTGATAAAAATATGACTATTTCAGAGCTTATTAATTGCTCTCAAAATAGCTTTGTTAATTATCAAAAAAATGTTGATAAAACAAAACAAAGACTTTTTGAAGTGGTGACTTTGTTTTCAAGGCTTTGTGCAATTGAGCTTATAAAAATCAGCAAATTTAAAAAAGAATGCAAAGAGTTCAAGTTTGAAGTTTTACGCTTTTTTGCTTTGACTAGTTCATATTCGATTAGAAATGAAAAAATTAAAAGAAGAATTTACGAATTTTCTGATTTTTCATTAAAAATTGCTATTGAATTATCATCAATTTATCAAGAAAGATATGGTAAAAAAGAAAGTGCTAAAACAAAAAGAAGTGCCATTGAAGGACATTGCATTTTAGCTTCAGGAGATGACCTTGATGAACTTGAAAAACTTTTAAAAACTCTAGAAGAGATGGATTTAAAAGAAAATGTTAATGTCTATACCCATGGACCGTTATTTTTAGCTCATTTTTATCCTTATTTTAAAAATAATAAATTTCTAAAAGGGCATTTTGGAGCTGATAATCCTGAATATGACTTTTCAATTTTTAATGGGTCAATTTTAATTACGCAAAATTTTATCCAAAAAATTGATAGTTTATATAGAGGCGAAATTTTTTCAAATAAATTAATCTCTTTTTCTAAGGTGCTTGATATTAAAAATGATGATTATAAACCTGTCATTGAAGCGGCTTTGAAGTTAAATAAGTGTGAAAAATCGAAAGAAAGCGAAGATTTAAACATTGAATATGATAGAGAAAAAATAATAAAATTTATAAACAACACAACAGCAAAAGAAGTCATTGCAATTTCAGGAAAAATAGATAGAAAAATTGATTTTAAAACAAAAGAAATTGTTGAGCTAAATTGTCCTTTGGAGGGCGATATTTTGCTTGAATCGGTTGAAAAATTAAAAGAAAAAGATATTAAAATTGTTGCGTTTTTCTCTCAATGTAATCTTTCAAATTTAGCAATATTATTTATGCTTTTAAATAAAGATGTAGATTTACATATTGCAAATTGTTCTCACATGTTGATTAATCCACACGTAGTAGAAAGTTTAAAAGAAGATTTTGGTGTTAATATAATACAGATTGATTGATAAAAAACCTCCCAAAAGGGAGGTTTTAGGTTTATTTTTTCTTTATCAATTTTAATAAAGCCCCTATCGAACAGCCAACAATTGATAAAGAAAAAAATGCTTGAAGATTGAATCCTTTTTTGGATTTTGGAGTTAATTTGTATGCCATTTTTGGATTTTGCTGTTTTTTGAGCGCTAAAACATCACTTAGAGGTGTTTTAGAAATATTTGGCACACTAACCACTCCGACATTTGGCAAATTAAATTTTCGTTCTTGTTGAACTTCACTGCCCCCAACGCTTGGTGCCGGCTGACGAATAGAATTTAGATTCAATGGAGAATTATTCATATTTCAATAAAACCAAAACAATAAAAAAATTGCGCACCCTTGCAGCAAGGAGCCGACGCTAGTCGAGCGAACGCTGCAAGGGCATAAGAACAAAGTTCCTTAGGAGCTTTCAATTTCTTCGCTCGCTTCACTCCCTCAGAATGACGAATGTTAAAATAATTATACCCCGTCATGCTAAACTTCCTGGAATTTACGAGATTTATCGAGCTAAAATTTTGGGCACTGTATGAATATTTTTCAACCTTAATTAGCTAAATATTGCAAAGTTGTATAATATCCATCCCAAACAGAAGATGTTCCTTGCATTTTTTTAGCCCTTTTTTCTTTCTTTTTCAACAATTTTTCTTGTTGTTTATTGAATTTTTGCGCCAAGGCTTCAGAATTTTTTCTTTTTTCAATTGTCGGTTTAATCATAACAAGAGCTTTTTGATATGAATCTGTTGGATAACCTTTTGAAATTTTAGAATTATAGTTATAATCAACATAATTATAAACATTTAAAATTCTTTTTTCGCCACTTGGATGGGTTTGCAAGATATCGATATAATTACCGGAAATTTTGTTTAACAATGAAACCATAGCTAGTGGGTTATATCCGGCTTTTTCCATTAAATCAACCCCGGTGATATCAGCTTCAAACTCATCATTTCTTGATAATTTGCTTTGAGCCAAAGTTGTACCCATTGCAGTTACTATTTCATTTTTGCTTACTAAGTTAGCAAAAACAGCAATTGCAGTGCCTAAAACTCCTTGTTTTGCGCAGTGACCATTAATAATGTGACCCATTTCGTGACCAATTACACCAGCAAGTTCTTCATCGTTATCTACAAATTCTAATAAGCCTTTATAAACATAAATTTCTTTATCTAAATTAGCATAAGCGTTAACGTCTTCTTCATTTGAAACTTTAAATTCAATATCGTAATTCACATTGTTTGCTTTTAAAAGCTTTGTTCCAATAGTATTTACACGTTTTAAGGCAGCGGTACTATTCCAGTCTGTCGTAGCAAAAGCCAAATTAAACATCATTAAACAAAAAATAACTAAAATCTTTTTCATAATTTCCTCCAGTTAATGATATTTTAATATAAAAATATTTTAAATAATGCTGACGGGGAGACTCGAACTCCCACAGCTCTCGCCACATGCACCTCAAGCATGCGTGTCTACCATTCCACCACGTCAGCAAGTTTAGCTAAAAAGGTTTAGTTTGAGATAATCTATTTCTCAATTCTCTAAATTTCATAATATCTTCAGAAGCTTTAGAACTTTCTTTAAATAATGTTTGAGAAGCAGGATGCATAATCATAATTGAATCAACATGAATTTCTAAGAAATCATATCTTCTTGGAGTGGCGTTTCCGCTTAAAGCAACAATTTCAGCATTAGTAACCGCCAAAAATCTTCTATCTTTATCATTAAGAAGTTCGGTCAATTCACGGTTTGATTTTGTAAACTTTGAAACATAAACAGTCCCCTTAATTTCATGGTCTTTTGTTATTATACTTACTTCGATTGGGGTTGTATCTGATGGTTGTTTTGTCATTAACTTTACTCCTTAATTCTAAAAATATTATACCTAATTTTAGAATTTATGCCAATAATATAATTTTATGATAAAATATATTTGCCGCACTTCGTGGGGGGTTGCTTCCTCTTGACCGAAAGCTTATGTCGGGCGCAGAGTATATCATGAGGCGGATTGATTGTAAGATTGAAAATTGAAAAATTGTTGAGAATTTAGGTTTTTATGGCGTAAAATCGCCCCAACCGAGTCAGGATGGAAACATAGCAGCTCTAAGGCAGGTTTTGCGGGTATAGAAATTTATTTAGGAGATTTTTCAATCGTAGGCTTGTAATTAGTCTTTCGATAGATATAGTGCGGCTTTTATTATATATGAGGGATTTTTAAAAATTCTTCCACACTAAAAAACATAAACGCTTCACAATATTCGCAATTATGCTGAATTGCCCTAAAAGCATTAAGTCCAAGAATTTTATCAATTAAATTTGGAAATTTATCTTGTGGATAATAATAACTCAACATTCTTTTTTTAGTTTCCAAAATTGTTTCAATATTAACAAAATAATCCAAAGTGCACATTGGAAAATCCGATTCAAACATAATGATTTTCAAATTTTCTTTGTGCTCTTTATCTTTTAAAATTTGTTTAAAATGCCTCAAAAGAGCAATTGTATCAATGTTATTATCATAAACATTTGGAACAAAAATATAATCAGCTTCCGAAATATCGATTTTTTTGAAAGTTGAATAGTAATTTTTTAATGTTTTTGAATCAATATCAAATATTTTATGCCCTTTAACACGAATTGATTTCATAACGTCGCTAAACTGTTGTTTTTTAATGCTTGCCGATTCAATCGGATTAAATTCGCTCAACATTGCTGAACCATTGGTTAAACATAAAATTTCAAAATTTTTAGGGTATTGAGCAATTAAACCACCCAAGCCCTTTGTTTCTGCACCAGGATATTGCGATAAAACAAGACAATTTGTATTGATATTGATTTTAAACTGTCCAAATTGACTTTTTAAACCAAAAAGGAAATAAAATACAAATTCATTGTAATTGATTTTTTTAATAATATTGGTTTTTTTAATAAAATCTATTATTTTTCTTTTTAAAACAACCATTAAAATCCATCTTTCTAAAAGGATTATAGCAAAAAAAGTTACTTGTACACATTTTTAAGCTCTTTTGTTAAATTAAATTAACTTTTATATAATTTTTTTAGCATTTTTTTAAAAAAATACTACTTTATATAGATAAGAGAGATAATCTTTAATGATATAATATCACTATGGAAAAAAACAAAATCACATTTTTAAAAGAAAAAGAATTCAAGAAAAAAGCAAACGAAAATGCTAGATTTCTTGAAAATAGCTTTGCTCAAAATCCAATTCAAGCAAAGTTTAATACTTTTCAAAAATTAAAACGTGAAATATCAATTAAAGATTTATTTTAAATGCAAAATATTAAAAATTCTCTTTTTTTATATTTAACTCCTCGTCAAAAATCACAACTTTTAGGCACTTTAAAGTCATATTCTAAAAAATTTAGCTTAAATAGCGAAGATTTAGCTTATAAATTTTTAGAAGATGAAAAATATTATCTTGATATTGAAAATCCGCATTTTGAATTTGTTAAAGATTATCTTGAAGATGATTTATTTTTCAAAGATTTAAAAAAATTCTTTGATTATCTTGCTTATGAAAAAAAGCAAAAAGAACTGATGGAGCCATATTTAGATAAGCAAAAACAAATTGCAAAAGAATTAAGAAAGCGTGCCCAAGATTTTAAAATGTCCAAACTTAAACCAACCAAAAAACAGCTTTTATATTATGAAAAAATAACTAAAGCGCACGGTATTGCAAAAAAAGATACTGAAAATGCTTCAAGATTAGATTTAAGAAATTGGATTATGGATATTTTAGAGCAAGAATAGATTTAAAAATGCGCTATTATAAGAACTTGAACCAACATTAGCACATTTTAAATATTTCTAGCAAAGTTTATTACAAATTTACACTTCTCATCATATCTTTAAGTGCACCAATTGTAGTATCCATAGATACAATATCGGTTGTTTTTTGTTGTAAAAAGGCATTAATTTGAGGCATTAATTCAATTGCAACATCAAGTTTAGGGTTTGAACCCATTTGATACATTCCAACGTCAATTAAATCTTTATTTTCTCGATATAAAGCAAGTAAATTTCTCATTTTACCTGCGGCAGCTTTGTGTTCATCATCACAAATTGCACTAAATAAACGAGAGATTGAACCAAGTGAATCAATTGCAGGATAGTGGTTTTGTTCTGCTACTTTTCTTGATAAGAAAATATGACCATCTACAATACCACGAACAATATCAACAATAGGGTCATTAACATCATCACCCTCCATTAATACTGTATATAATGCTGTAATTGAACCTTTTTCAGAGTTTCCTGTACGCTCTAGCGCTCTTTGAAGCCAAGAAAATATTGATGGTGGATAACCTTTCATTGTTGGAGGTTCACCTAATGACAAGCCTACTTCACGCCCTGCCATAGCACAACGAGTGACTGTATCTGTCATTAAGAATACTTTTTTTCCTTGATCTCTAAAATATTCGCAAACTGTTGTTGCGGCAAGTAAGCATTTCATTCTGATAAGAGGGGGTTGGTCACCTGTCGCACAAACTAGGACAGATTTTTTCATACCCTCTTCTTTTAGGGCATCAACAATGAATTCTTTTACTTCTCTTCCACGTTCTCCAATTAGCGCAACAACATTGACATCAGCGTCTGAGTTTCTTGCTATCATACCTAGTAAAGTAGATTTACCAACACCAGAACCCGCAAAAAGACCCATACGTTGACCTGTTCCCATTGTTAGAAGCCCATCAATTACACGAACACCTGTAGACATTTGTTCTGTGATGATTGGCCTATGAAAAGCATCAGGAATTGTACCGTTAATATTCATATATTTAGCGCCAGATATATCCATAGGGCGAGAATCCATGGGTTCGCCTAAAGGATTAACTAAGCGACCAAGCAAAAAATCTCCCACCGGAAAAAGAATTGGCGCACCCGTTGTTTCAACCAGTGAACCTTGCCCTATGCCTTCTCCGTCATATAAAAGCAAAAGCTGAGCAACGTCACCTTTAAAAGCTTGAACTTCTGCTGCCTTTCTTTCTCCTGTATGAGTTTGAATATAACATAAATCTCCGATTTTCAATCCTGGTAATTTAACTTCAACAGTTAAACCCAGAAGCTTTGAAACAACGCCTTTATATTTGTATAAAGGAGCATTTTCCAAAGCAGTCGAAGTTTTTTGCTTAAGATTTTGAATTTTATATTCTAATTCTTCTTTCATCAAGATAATTATAACATTTTTAAAGGGTAAGTCTAGTTTGATGAAATTTTTGCAAACTAAAAAGCTCCTTTTAAGGAGCTTTTAATCTAGGATTAAACAATTAATCTTCACACGCAGGCAGTCTTGGGCATTTATCTCCACGAACAGCATTGCGTGGTAATATTATAATTCCCGATATATTATTTTCATAACATTACTCTTGGAATTTTTTTAGATTTTCTATTCTAAAAGCAGCGTATGGATTTTCTTTTCCGGCATCAATTAAGAACAGATTAAAAGTTTTATCAAAATTGAAATGTCTTGGTTTATTAAGATCAGGAGCTGCTACCATTGCCATATCTGTCATTATCAATGCTTCCGATTTAATTTTTCCGCCTTTTCTATCCATTTCAAATTTCAAAGTTTCAATAGCTGTTGAAAATATCATTGGAGGGTTTGTGCCTTCGATTTCTTTTCCGCAAAGTTCAGGATAATCTCTCATTAAATCAACTTTTAATTCTGGAACCATTAAAGTGTCAATTTCTTGAAATTTTCTTGCTCCGGTATAATTATTAGATTTTTTAATCATTGTTTTATAAAGTGTTTCAAAGCTTTTATCGTCATTTGTTCTATACAAATAAACAATATCATCATTTTTTGTTAAAAGTTGAACAGCATATTCATTTTCGTTTTCGTAAAATAAAACTCTAACATTATCATCTAAATCATCATTGGAACTTGGTTTAACTCCAAAGAAATCAAATTTCTCTTGCGAATTATTAAATGGCATTTCTTCTAGTTCATCAAACTCTTTTAAAAATTCAAATTTCTTTTTAAGCATTGCATAGGCATAATATTTTCCAATTCCAGGTGTCCAATCGCCCATATCTAAAATATCTGATGTTTCGTTGAATTTTCTTTTGATATCTTTTTTAATTTTTTCTTTTGCTTCAAATGAAGTTGCACCGTAGCTTGTATAATATGAACTTTCATTTAACATTGAAGAATTAAATTCTTCATTATTTAACCCGATTAATTCTTCGCTTGGGGTAATGTCAACAAATTTAATATCACGTTTAATGATATTGTTTTTCATATCATTCCAAACGAGTTGAAATGTTCCAACCCAAGCTCTATCCGGAGATTTTGTTTTAGATGAAAATAGTGTCAACAAGTCAATTTTATTTTCATCTGTTTCGTTTTTTACTTGTTTTTGAACTTCTTTTTGCTGAACTTCTTTTTGCGGCTCAATTGTTTTTTGTTTTGGTTCTTCTGGAGTTACATTAGAACATCCACACAAAATACAAGAACTCAAGATAGTTAATAAAACTTTTTTCATTTTTACCTCTTATTTTTCTGTTTGAAATTTTTCTAAATCTTCAACCCTTAAAGCTAAATATGGGTCAGCTTTTCCTGCATCAATTAAAAACATCACAAATGTTTTATCAAAATTTAAATGCATTGGTTGCAGCGCAACTGGAGCCATTACCATATCATTTTTTGTCATGATAATTGCTTCAGATTTAACTTTTCCACCTTTGTTGTCTAGTTCTAATTTTAGCGTTTCTAGAGCTTCAGAGAATACTAAATCTGTACCTACAATTTTTCTATTGCATAATTCTTGATACCTTTTAATTAAATCAATTTTTATATTTGGAATTTTAAGCGTATCATCTTCTGAAAAATGACGTCTGCCCTTATAATCAGAAGCTTTTTTATTCATTTCTTCATATAACGTTTTAAAATCAGCATTTTCTTGAGTTCTATATAATAAAACTATATCATTTGATTTTGTTAAAAGTTGTACTGCAAAATCATCTTCATCATTATAGAATAATACATCTACGTTTTTGTATACTTTTTCGTTTGTATCGCTATTAATTCCGAAGTAGTTATATTGTTTTTTTGAATTATTAAAAGAAGCTTTTTCTAAAATATCAAATGCAACATTGTATTCAAATTCTTTTTTAAGCATTGCATAAGCGTAATATTTTCCAACGCCTCTTTCCCAGTCAGCTAAATCAAGAACATCTGATGTTTCGTTAAATTTTTCCTTAATACCTTTTTTAATTTTTTCTTTTGCTTCAGGAGAAGTTTCACCGTAGCTTGTATAGTATGAGCTTTCGTTTAACATTGAAGAATTAAATTCTTCTTTATTTAAACCAATTAAGTCTTTTGTTGGCTCTGTGTTTTCAAAAATAACATCTTTTTTAATGATATTATTTTTCATATCGTTAAATGCCAATTGAAAAGTTCCAACCCAAACTTTGTCTGTTGCAACAGATTTTGAAGAAAACAACGTCAAAATTTTAGGATTTGGATTAGCCATAGTGCTTAAAGTTTCATCTTCTACATTTACAGCGCAACCTGTCATTAAGAGAGCGCAAAATGCACTAAGTAATAATTTTTTCATATAAACTCCTTTTTTAGTTAATTTTACCATAGTTTATGATAAAATTTTCCTATGAATGAATTATTAATGCCAGCAGGTAGTATCGAAAAAATGAAATATGCATTTGCTTATGGAGCAGACGCAGTTTATCTTGGATTGGTAGATTTTTCACTTCGTGCACTTCGCAAAGGTGAATTAATCGATGAAACCAATCTTAAAACAGCAGTTGATATTGCCAATGCTTTAAATAAAAAAGTTTATTGTACTTTAAATATCTTTGCTTATGATAAAGATATTGAAAAGCTTTATAAAACAATTGAAGTCTTAGCCAATGCTAAACCTCATGCGGTTATTGTAAGCGATTTTGGAATATATAGAGTTATTAAAAAAGAAATTCCAGATATGGAAATTCATATTTCAACTCAAACAAATATTTTAAACTCTGAAACTGTTAAATTTTGGCAAGATATGGGTGCAACAAGGGTGGTTTTAGCTAGAGAATTGTCATATTCAAAAATCGAAAAAATAAGAAAAAATTGCCCTGATATAGAGCTTGAAATGTTTATCCATGGAGCTCAGTGTATGGGCTATTCTGGAAGATGTTTATTATCAGATTATATGACTAAAGGCGAGCGCCAAGCAAACCAAGGAAATTGTGCCCAAGCTTGCAGATGGAGCTATAAGCTACTTGAAGAAACAAGACCAAATGAATATTTTGAAATAATCCAAGATGATAAAGGTTCTCATATTATGTCAACCAAGGATTTGTGTCTTGTTCATCATATTAAAAAACTTTGCGACCTTGGAATAGATTCATTTAAAGTTGAGGGAAGAACAAAAAGCCTATATTACGTTTCTGCTGTGGCTAAAACTTATCGCCAAGTTATTGATAATAAAATGAACACTGATGTCGCATTTAATGAACTATTAAAAGTAGGAAATAGAGGCTATACTGAGGGATTTTTCTTAGATAATAATAATTCATCAAGCTATTCTTATGATATTTCAAAAGGGCTAGCGGGTTCTGATTTTCTTGGAATTTGTCAAAAGCAAATTAATGAAAATGAGTATGAATTTTTAATTAAAAATAAAATTCTTTTAAATGATGAAATTGAAATTATCACCCCAAATTATTCAACATTAGCAACTGTAATTAAAATTAATCACAATAAAAAAGGCGAAGTAGACACTGCAAATACTAATGATGAGATTAATTTAACTTTCAAATGTGACGATGATAAATGGAAAAAAGAAGCAAACTTTGCTCTTATTAGAACAAAAGGTATGAAGGAATTTAACTAATGCTATTAAGGCCTAATTATAATCTAGAATCAATTTATGATATTGATATTGCAAAATTAAGAGAAGATGGGATAAAAGGACTATTTTTCGATTTAGATTCTACTTTAATGAAATCAAAAAGTGGAAAGTTTTCTTTTCAAACAGTTCAATTTTTAAATGATTTAAAATCTAACTTTAAGCTTGCGATAATTTCAAATAATAAAAATATGGAATACATTAAAAAAGCAAAATCACAAACCGATATTCCAATTTATGCCAAAGCTGCAAAGCCAGCAACCCACGTACTATTAAAAGCTTGCAAAGATTTAGAGCTTGATCCAATTAATGTTGCAATGATAGGTGATAGACCTCTAAGTGATATTTTGGGTGGTGAAAGAGCTGGTATGGTTACAATTTTAGTTGATTCAATTTCAAAAGATGAAGAAACTCCAATTGTTCGCTTTGCAAGGTTTTTAGAAAGATTGACGATTAAAAGATAGCCGCAAATATTTTATTAGATTCTTCGGGCTTTGCACTCAGAACGATAGCATAGAATTGTCATCCAGAGGGAGTGAAACGACCGAAGGATCTTTAAAATACAAAAGATTTTTCGGACATCGCCTTCTGAATGACGAGTGCTTAAATAATTATAATAACCTGTCATTCTGAGCAATAGCGAAGAATCTATATGCTAACTTTTTACCTTTTAACTAGATTCTTCGGGCTTCGCCCTTTGAATGACAGTCTAAAATAAAAAAAGGAGAGGTATACCTCTCCAACACGATTTAAAAAATAACATGAAAAACTTTATAAATTATCCTCCATCATAAACGCATCTTGTAGAAAAAGCATAATTTTGCGGATTTGAAGGCAATACTTTTGTTCCGTCATATAAATATCCTAAAACCGTTTTACTAGAAAGTAATTGAAGACTGGTAACACCATCAACCCAAAGATTATAGGGAACACAAGAAGTGCCCATCGTACTATCAATACTTGCACCTTTGCAATAATTAGATGTACTATTATCATCGCACGTATTTGCTCCATTTAGCGCATTACCTGCACACAATTGCAAGCCGTTAAGACCCGCATATATAGATAAAATATGCGATTGTCTTGATTCTAAATTCAAAGTGTCCATCCAACCCGTTGCTTCATTAATTGTTGGCAAACGCCATTTATGCGCACTTTGTTCATCAGGCGCCCAATTTTCACAAATTGCTTTTGCTGCTTTGTATTGACAAACTGTTCTTGTGCAACCTGAATAATTCCCAACAATGTCCGTACAATTTGAACTTGAAGCTGTTTGACCATTTCCCCAACAGCAATATCCACTTGTGCAAGAAGTTGAAGAATTCACAACACTTATTCCTAAATTTTGATATTGCTCCTCTGTTAAATGTGCTCCATTTGTTTCACCTGCATTAAACTTTGTAACACATAAGTTTTTACCATATTGCCCATTATATTTAGCTTTAACAAAAAGCAAATTATTTGCTATAGCATCGCAATCAGATTGATTTTTTGGCTCATTTGTATCAGGAATATACTCATCTTCTGTTTTTGATGGTACTTTTATATTGTCGGTTACGCATCTTGCTGAAAGTGCATAATTTTCTGGATTAGTAGGTAGAGCATAATTGCAATCAAATAAATATCCTGTGCAAATTTTACCTTCTTCTGCAACATCTAGAGTTGAAGCAGTATTTGTCCATAAATTAGATGGAATGCATGAAGTATTATATGTAGAACCTTCATAACTACCTAATACGGCTGCACCGTTACAATATGAACTAGTATAATTATCATCACAATCATTAGCCGCGCCTGTTGTGTTGCACCCACCGTGGTCACAACATAACTGTAATCCGTTTTTACCTTGATAACTATTTAAAAAACTATATAAAGAAGATTCTAATAATAAATATTCTTTCCAGCTTGCAACTTCGCTGTTGGTTGGTAATCTCCAATTACCATAAGTGGCTGAATTAGGTGCCCAATTTTCACAAATTGTTTTTGCTGCCCTATGTTGACATACGGTTCTTGTACAACCTGAATAATCACCTGTGCTATCGGTACATACTGAGGTGACGTCATCAGTTGAAGCTGTTTGTCCATTGCCCCAACAGCAATTTCCGCTTGATTTACATAAAACTCCTGAATCAAGCATTGAAACGCTATTTTCTATGTAATTTATTTGCGGACCTTTGACATCACCTGTATTATACTTAGTTACACATAAATTTTTCCCATTTACTCCATTGTATTTTGCTTCAATAAATAATAAGTTGGGAGAAATTGCGCTACAATCAGCTTGGTTTTTTGGTTCATTTTCATCAGGTGTTCTTGTCGGAGGTGCAACATAAGTTGCATCAATTTTGTTTACATTTTCACTTACACATCTATATGAAAAAGCGAAATTGGCGTGGTCAGTCGGTAATGTAATTGAATTTAAAAGGTAACCAATCCTTGCGCCACCATTAATAACTTCCATTGAATTTGATGTTAGTGACCAAATATTATATGGAACACAAGAAGTGGTATTTCCTTCCGACTCGCTTGTATGAGTAGAAGCGCCCTTGCATAAACTTGACGAACCATCATCATCACAAGCGTCACCAGATGTATTTGCTGTTGCGCAAAATTTTAAACCTTGAGAACCCATATATCTATCAATATAGCTTTTTTCAGAAGTTTCATTGGAAATAACATTTGCGATTTTAGTTAATTCGCTATCCGTTGGCAGCCTCCAAGAACCTACTTTAGAATTAGCAGGCGCCCAATTTTCACAAATTGCTTTTGCGGCTTTATATTGGCAAACTGTTCTTGTGCAACCAGAATAACCTGTTACATTATCGCAATTACTGCTACTGCTATTACCTTTCCAACAACAATTTCCTGATGATTTACATGCAATACCGCTGGGTAGCATCGATACACCAATTTTTGGAAAGTTCAAATCATTTGTTTGAAAATTCGCATCATCCGATGGATTGAATGAAGTCATACAAATTGGTGTTCCTGTATACAATCCATCAGTTGTTTCAGAGGATATATATACAGCTCCAACTTCTTTACAACATTCTTTACTGGGAGCCCCGTTTGTATCTTTGCAAGCCGTTGGACCAGTTTCATGTTCAACGCATTTTCCGGTATGATTTTCGCTATCGGTTTCAACATATAATAAATTTTCTCCTAATTTATCGCAATCTTCCTGAGAAGACACGTTTCCAAAAGGATTGTAAGAGCCACCTCCTCCACCACCAACGATTGTAATAGCTGAGCTTGAAAGTTTTTTTGTGATGGCTGGTGCCATAGCCGCCGTTATTAGAGAGATAATTATCAAAGCAACTAATATTTCAACTAAAGAGAAAGCATTATACTTTTTAGACATTAAATATAGAATTCCATTACTTTTTTCAATAAATCAAATTGATAGTACAACATCAAATGATGAAAGTCAACATGTAATTCTACACAATTAGTCCTTATAAAAATAATTTAAAAAATTATAATAGACAAAAATAGGGGAGAAAAAATGAATTCAGCTAAGAAAAATTTTGGCGCAAGAATTAAAGAAATTAGAGAAAAAAGAGGCTTAAACCAAGAACAATTAGCTGAAATGGTAAATATGGAATCTCGCCATATAAGCAGAATTGAAACAGGAAGAAGCTTTACAACATTAGAAAACATTGAAAAAATAGCCTCTGCACTAAATGTTGAAATTAATGCCTTATTTTCTTTTCAGCATAAAAACGATAAAGAAGTTTTAATTAAAGAAATTAATAATTATTTAAAAAATGCTTCAAAAAGCGATGTTGAATTAGTTTTTAAAATTATAGCAAATATTTTTAACTAAAAAGACTGGGTTTTAGCCCAGTCTTTTTAGTATCTTATAACTTTTTAAATATTTGGTCTTTGTAGATAAACTCCAAGTTCTTGTTCTAATGCATAAGATGCTTGAAGAAGAGTTAATTCATCTAAGTTTTTTGCTATAACTTGTAAACCAATTGGCATTCCTTCTTTATCAAATCCGCAAGGCATTGATAGCGCAGGTGCTCCAACAAGGTTAGATGAAATTGTTGCTATATCTGTTAAATACATTTCAAGAGGATTATTTGCCTTAGAATTTAAATCAAATGCTGTAGTTGGACATGTTGGAGAAACTAAGATATCCACTTGTTCAAATGCTTTATTAAAATCATTTGCAATTAATCTTCTTAATTGTTGAGCTTTTTTATAATATGCATCATAATAACCGCTTGATAGAGCATAAGTTCCAAGCATTATTCTTCTTTTTACTTCAGGACCAAAGCCTTGGGCTCTGGTTTTACAATACATATCTAATAAGTTTTCGCAGTCAGCTGCTCTATAGCCATATTTAACACCATCAAAACGAGCTAAATTTGAGCTTGCTTCTGCTGTTGCAACGATATAATAAACACCAATTGAGTGTTTTAATAATGGAAGAGAAATTTCTTTAATTTCAGCTCCTAATTTTTCATAAGTTTTAATAGCATTTTCAATTGATGCTTTAACATCATCCGATACACCTTCTGCCATTAATTCTTTAATAACGCCAACACGCAAACCTTTGATATCTCTTTTTAAATTGTTATAAATATCACCAACTTCAAGTTTTAAGCTTGTTGAATCTTTAGCATCGTAGCCTGCAATTGCTTCATATAATAAAGTTGTATCTTCAATGCTTCTTCCAAAAGGACCAATTTGATCTAATGATGAAGCAAAAGCAATTAAGCCATATCTTGAAACTCTACCATAAGTAGGTTTAAAGCCTGTAATACCACAAAATGATGCTGGAAGTCTGATTGATCCACCTGTATCTGAACCTAATGATAAAGTTACTTCGCTTGCTGAAACACTTGCAGCAGAACCGCCAGAAGAACCCCCTGGAACTTTTTTTAAGTTATATGGGTTTTTAACTATTCCAAAAGCGGAGTTTTCATTACTTGAACCCATTGCAAATTCGTCTAAATTTGCTTTTCCCAAAATTGGAACCAAGTTTTCTTTTAATTTTGTAGTTATTGTTGCATCATATGGAGATACAAAATTTTCTAAAATTTTAGATGAGCAAGTAGTTTTTGAACCTGTCATATTCATATTATCTTTAAGAGCTGTTGGAATACCAGCTAGCATTGGAATTTCTTCACCTGCGGCAATTTTTTCGTCAACTTTTTTAGCAGTTTCAATTGCGCTATCAAATGTTGTTGAATTAAAACATCCAAGTTCATTATCAAGTTTTTCAATTCTTTCAATTGAAGCTTTTGTTAATTCAAGCGCACTTACTTCTTTATTAACAAGGGCTTTATGTTGTTCAACAGCCGTCTTTTTAAGTAATTCCATTAATTTTACTCCATATAATATTTGTCTTAAAATAATTGTATGACAAATAAAATTATTGGTAAAGTTGGCGAAGATATAGCAAAAAATTTCTTAATAAAAAAAGGTTATAAAATTTTAGAAATGAATTATCGTTTTTCTCGTGTTGCAGAAATCGATATAATTGCTACTAAAAAAGATATTTTACATTTTGTTGAAGTAAAAACTAGAACTCAAAACTTCTTTGGCTCACCAATTGAAGCCGTAACCCCAACGAAACTAAAACATATTTATTCTTGTGCTATAGAATATATCTCAAAATCAAAAGAAAAATTCAAAAAATATCAAATTGATGTTATTGGAATAGTTTTAAATAAAGAAGAAGTTTCAAAAATAGATTTTATCGAAGATATCAGTTTATAATTTTCGTTATAAAATTAAATTATTAATGGAAAGGTAAAAAATGGAAGATAATAAAACATATAATTTTAATAAAATTCAAAATTTTAAATGTGGCGAAAATGTTTATCAAGAAGCTAGCTTATATTCTTTTAATAAACAAATTGATTTTGAAATTATAAACGGTAATTTATTAACTTATAATAACATTTTAGATGCAACTTGTGGTCTTGAAATTGCGGCAGAATTTTTTGATGTTGCAGCCTGTATTGTTTCTCATCATGCTAATCCATCTGCTGTAGCATTAGCTAATACAATTGAAAATGCGTTTGATAAAGTACTAGACGCTGATACGCTTTGCGTTTTTGATAGCGTTATAACATTTACTAGAGAAATAAACGAAGATTTAGCTAAAAAACTTTCTCAAATGAAATTAAAAGTTTTGATTGCTCCAAGTTTTTCATCAGGTGCAATTGAAATTTTAAAAGGTGTTAAAAATTTAAAATTAGTTAAAATTAATACGCCACTTCAAGAAATTCCAACATATTATCAAGAAGAAATTAAAATTACCCCTTTTGGTGCTTTAATTCAACAAAAAGATACTAAAGAATTAGATGTTGAAACATTCAAAGTTGCGACAAAGAAAAAACCAGAACAAAACGAAGTTGAAGATATGATTTTTGCTTCTAAAATCGCAAAACATGCTAAATCATCTGCAATTGTTATTGCTAAAGATTTAAGAACTCTTGCAATTTGTGCTGGTCAAAGTAATTCAATTAATGCTCTTGAAGTTGCAATTAATCGAGTTTGTGATTCGACTAAAAATTCTATTGTAGCGTTTGATGATGCTATTAAATCAATTGAAGATATTCAACTGATAGCACAAAACAGAATATCAGGAGCAATTCAAAGTGGCAGAACTTCAAAAGACAGCGAAGTTATAGCACTAGCCGATAAACTTGAAGTTTCAATTATTACAACAGGAATAAAACACATTAAGCATTAACAATGAACATTTTAAAAAAAGAAAAAAGAGCGATATTAGGACTAAGCTTGGGTCATTTCAGTATTGACCTTTATGCTGCACTATTAGTACCATTATATCCAATAATAACAACAAAATTAGGAATTAATTTAGCTTTAATTAGCTCAATTATTGCCCTAGGGCATTTAGTTTCATCTATGATGCAACCATTATTTGGTTTTATTGCAGATAAATTAAAACATCGAACCTTTATGATTTGGGGTTTAGTTTTTAGCTCAATTTTTATTCCTTTAGCTGTTAAAGCTCCAAGCGTAGCTTTATTTTTAGTTTGTTTATTATTAGGAATGATAGGAAATGCCTTTTTTCATCCGCAAGTTAGCGCTTTAGTTAAAGATTTTAATAAAAATAATCCTGATTTATCTCGTGATATGGGGATATTTTTGGGTCTTGGTACCATTGGTTATGCTATAGGGCCATATATTTCAACGTCGGTTTTTAATAATTTTGGTGAAAATGCGTTTTTATATTTAAGCTTATTAGGAATTATAACAGCAATTTTTATCTACTTTTTTGTTCCTAAAAAACCAGCTAAAGATTTAGTTGAAAACGGAAATTTTTTTAAAATTATTTTTGAAATTTTAAAAAATAAAAAATGTATGTATTTAACTTTTATTTCAACTGTTAAATCTGCCGTTAGTATTTCATTTGGAACATATATTCCGTTTTTGCTAAAAAACAACGGTTTTTCACTTGATATGATAGGAATAATCGTAACTTTATTTTTTATTTCAGGCGGTGCAGCAACAATATTTAGCTCCAAAATTGAAAATAAAATCGGGGCAAATGGTGTTGTATTTTTGTCATTTATAACAATTTTACCTTTAGTTTTAGGATTTTTGTATAGTTTAAATTATTCTAAAACTCTTGCTTGTACTTTGTTTATTTTAACAGGATTTTTTATTTTGCTTTCTGTTGGCGTAATTTTAGTTCAAGCACAAAATGCAATTCCAGCTCACACTGGCGTTGTTTCAGGTGTAATGCAAGGGTTTAGTTGGGGAGTTGGAGCACTGTTTTTGGCTCCACTTGGCATTATTGGGCAAAACTATGGTGTAGATAAAATTTTAATTTTAATGGCGATAATTGCTTTTGTAGTCGGGCTTTTAAGTGTTAAAAATAAAATGTTAAAAGAATAATTATTCTGCTAAAGCTTTAATTATTTTATAAAAATCTTTTGTTTTTTCTGGATTATTTTTTAAAATTTGATTAATTTCTGCTATTAAATTTTCAGTTTCCTTATGTTGTTCAAACTTAAAAATATCAACAAAAGTAACATCAAGTGCATTAGCAATTTTTTCTAAATTCTGAAAACTTGGATAGTTGTAGCCATTTTCGATGTTACTAATTGATGTAGGTTCAAGTCCAACAAGTTCGGCAAGTTTTTCTTGCTTTAAGTTGTTTCTTTTTCGAAGTTCTCGAATTCTTTTGCCTAATAATACTTTATTATCCATTTTAACCTACTTTTATAACAATTTTAAAAAGGAAGATTGATTTTTTACATAATGTTCTACTGTTGTTTTTTAAAAAAATACAGCTTGACTTTTATTTTATTATTTTGTACTGTAGTTTTTAAGATTTCTACATTAGCACATGGAATAAAAAATAATATGAAAAAAAATAGCAAAGTGCTCTCTCCTGAGGAAATCATAGATTTCCACGTCGAATTAGTACGGTTTCCGCTCTGTCCGCCAGACCTCAACGGTCTGCCGTCACGAGCTTCACACACTAATGCCGCTCAACGTCGTTCACCAAGCAAAGCATTGCTAGGTTCACTCGTTTCGGGTTTCTCATTAGTTGAAATACTAGTAGCCCTAATAATAGTTTCATTAATTACCGCAGCGCTTGCCCCAGTAATCACTAAAAAACTTTCAAGTTCTTCTATTACTATCATTGGTGGTGGCTCAGGTGGTGGTGGAGCAGCAGAAGAAGATACTCCAGAAAATTTGGAGCTAAAAAAGCAAGTTTGCGAACTAAACAAAAAATATTGGGACACAGTAACCAAAAAATGTCTTGATTGTGAAATTGAAGGTTGTGCAAAGTGCACTGCTTCTGGTCCTTATGGTTGCGATGAGTGCGCAGATTCTGGTTTTGTTTTTACTGATGGCGCTTGTGTGGGTGATCCTTGTACAAGATATGGCGCTATAACATTAGGTAAACTTTGCGTTACAGCAAGAAATATTGGAGATGACCCAGATCATTATGCATCTATTCCAAATACACAAGGAGCTTGCAAAACTGGTCTTCAAACTGCAAATACATGCACAGAAGATAGCGGAAGCTATTCGGGCTGCAGAAGAACTGTTTGTACTAGACCTGCAGCAAAAACAGCTTGCTGGAATTTAGATGTTAAAGGCTTGAAAGGTTGGAGATTACCAACTTCAACAGAAGCAAATGATTTTGGTTCGCTTCCAGAGCTGCAATTATGCACAAACACTGTTGTAGCAGGGAAAAATCGTTGTACGAAAGGAAGTGGCAACTGGCCTTATGTAATTTGGACACAAAGAGAAGACACTTGCGCTTCTGATGCCTATTATAACTATGCTTATAATAGCACATCTTGGCAACAAATTTGCTCTTATGATGACGGTGGAGCAAGAGCAGGAAGTTATAACTCTGTTCGCTGCGTAATTAGTAGATGTAGAGCTATAGACAATCATTGTCAAGAATGCGACGATAAAAAATGCACTCTTTGTGATTATGACTATGAAGTAAATCAATACGGAAAATGCCAAAAATGCGAAGAAGGTTACTCTTACAGCCCAACAACTAAAAAATGCGAAAAAGACCCATGTAATAAGTATGATGCAGTAGCAATAGATAATCTTTGCGTTTCAAAAAGAAATTATGGCGATAGTGATTACTATACCTACGTTGCTCCAACAAGTGGTGCTTGTTCTCAAAATGTCGCTTTAACAAATTATACAAATGATAATGGCGATTATTCTGGCTCTCCTAGAACATTGTGCAATAGAACAGGTGCAGCAAATGCCTGCGGAAAGTTGAATATCAAAGGCTTAACGGGTTGGCGCTTGCCAATGTTATCAGAGATGAGCCATTGGAATAGTTATAATAAGGGTCTTGGCAATGGTGGAATTATGCTTTGTTCTTCCAATCAGATAAACGGGGTTTCCTGGTGCCCTTTGACTAGCAGTAAATGGCCATATGTATTATGGGCAGGCACAATTGGCAGCTGCGTTGATGGTAGTGATTATGCTTATACAAACTATGCATATTTAAATGGGTCTTGGAAATCTCTTTGCTCTTATGCTGAGGGCGGAGCTAGACCTGGTGATTATAATTCTGTTCGCTGTGTAATTGATAGATGTAAAGCACTGGATAAACATTGTGTTTCTTGCACTAATGAAAAATGTACAACTTGCGAAAAAGATTATCACCCTGATGAAAATGGTGTATGCGTGAAATGTCCAGAGGGTACATTATATAATTCATCAAATGGCAAGTGCGAAGTTGATACTTGTTTAAAATATGATGCAATAACAATTAATGATTTATGTGTTGCAAGAAGAAACTATGGTGATAGCCAGCTATATTCATACACTGCTCCAACCTCAGGAGATTGTAAACAAGCGCATGTATCTGATTCTTGGTCTGATGCAAATGGGAGCTACCCCGGAAGCCCAAGGACAATTTGCAACCGTGCCGCAGCTCAAGTTGTTTGTATTAATTTAGACGTTCAAGGTTTGACTGGATGGCGTTTGCCAAATATATCTGAACAAATTGATTGGGAAGAAAATTCAACAAATTTAGGTGATGGCGGTTTAATGATTTGTTCTAAATCATCAGGTGGATATGGTACTTCTCATTGTGGTAATTCGGCCACAAATATAGCACCTCATATGTTTTGGTCAACTTCTGGTAGCACTTGTGCAAGTGACGCATATCATAAATATGGTTTTATAAATAATTATGGACAACATTGTTCTTATGCAGATAGCGGCGCAAGAGCTGGCGATTATTCTTCTGTTCGTTGCGTAATAAATAAATGTCGAAGCATAGAGCATTGTGCAGAATGTTCAAATAATGCTTGCACAAAGTGCGAAAGAGATTATTTTGTTAAAGATGGCAAGTGTGAAGCATGTCCATCAGGTCAACTTTATGATGAAACAAGCGGACAATGCAAAATTGATAAATGTCTTAAATATGACGCTATAACAATTAATGGTTTATGTGTTCAAAGAAGAAATTACGGAGATAGTACATATTATAATTACAAAGCACCAACTTCAGGTGCATGTCATGTTGCTTATTCAACATTAGGCGGTACAAAACAAGGAACTTATCAAGCAACACCAAGAACCTTGTGTAATAGAGCCGCTTCGAGAGTAGTTTGTGGTCAAATGGAAGTACAAGGACTAAGCGGTTGGAGGCTGCCAAAACTTGAAGAAATGGTTGCTTGGGGAACTTATTCAACCAATCTTGGTGATGGTGGGCTAAATTTATGTTCGTCTAATCAAATTGATGGAGCTTCATATTGTCCAAAAAGCTCTGCGGGTGGCTCTACTGGTTGGCCAAATGTAATTTGGTCAGATACAAGTTCAACCTGTGCATCTGATGCTTATTACACATATTACTATGGAAGCAGCTATGGAAAAATCTGTAGTTATGATGATGGCGGGGCAAGAGCTGCTAGTTTCAATTCGGTTCGATGTGTAATTGAAACAAGTAAGCTGCCGTAAGGATTTCATGTTATTTTTAAATCGTGTTGGAGAGGGAAACCTCTCCTTTTTTTTGCATAAAATAACGGGGCTATAAGCCCCGTTATTATTTATATCAGCTTTTATTCTTTAGTGTATTCAGCGTCAATTACATCATCGTCTTTTTTATCTTCAGATGCGCTATTGTCGCCTGCGGTACCTGAAGCTTGACCAGCTTCAGTTTCTTTTTGAACTTGCTCGTAAGCTTTTTGAGAAATGCCATACATTGTTTGTTGAAGTTCTTCAGATAATTTTTTCAATTCGTCATTAGATTTATTTTCATCAAGTGCTTTTTTCAAAGCTTCTTTTTGTTCTTCTAATTTTTTCTTATCATCATCAGAAATTTTACCTTCAAAATCTTTCACTATTCTATCTGCTGCACCGATTAAAGATTGAGCATTATTTTTAACTTCTGCTTCTTCTTTTTTCTTTTTATCAGCATCAGCATTCATTTCGGCTTCTTTAACCATTCTATCGATATCAGAGTCAGAAAGGTTTGAAGAGTTTGTAATAGTGATTTTTTGCTCTTTATTTGTTGCTTTATCTTTTGCTGTAACGTTTACAATACCGTTTGCATCAATATCAAAAGTTACTTCGATTTGTGGCATACCTTTCATTGCTGGTGGAATACCATCTAAACGGAACATACCTAATGATTTATTATCGCCTGCCATTGGTCTTTCGCCTTGAAGAACGTGGATATCAACCGCTGTTTGATTATCGTCTGCTGTTGAGAAAGTTTGAGATTTTGAAACAGGAATTGTTGTGTTTCTTGGAACTAATGGAGTCATAACACCACCAAGTGTTTCAATACCTAGTGTTAAAGGAGTAACGTCTAATAAAACGATATCTTTAACTTCACCAGCTAAAACACCGGCTTGAACAGCAGCACCAACAGCAACAACTTCGTCTGGGTTAACTGATTGGTTTGGTTCTTTGCCTGTGTAGTCTTTAACTAACTGTTGAACAGCAGGAATACGAGTTGAACCACCAACTAATACAACTTCATTTAATTCAGATTTAGAAATGCCAGCGTCTTTAATTGCTTTTTCTACTGGAACTTTACATCTTTCTAATAAATCGTGTGATAATTCTTCAAATTTTGCACGAGTTAAGTTTAAGTCTAAGTGTTTTGGTCCAGTTGCGTCAGCTGTGATAAATGGAAGATTGATATTTGTTTGAACAACAGATGAAAGCTCGCATTTTGCTTTTTCTGCTGCTTCTTTTAATCTTTGCATTGCTTGTTTATCGTTTCTTAGGTCGATACCTTCTGATTTTTTAAATTCTTCACATAACCAGTTGATGATTTTTTCATCAAAATCGTCACCGCCAAGATGAGTATCACCTGATGTTGATAATACTTCATGAACGCCATCGCCAATTTCTAAAATAGAAACATCAAATGTACCACCACCAAGGTCAAATACTAAAACTTTTTCATTATTTTGTTTTTCAAGACCATAAGCCAATGCTGCTGCTGTTGGTTCGTTTACGATACGAAGAACGTCTAAACCTGCGATTTTACCAGCATCTTTTGTTGCCTGACGTTGCATGTCGTTGAAATATGCAGGAACTGTAATAACCGCAGAAGTAACTTTTTCGCCAAGATATGCAGAAGCATCATCTGCTAATTTTCTTAAAATCATTGCAGAAATTTCTTGTGGAGTGTAGTCTTTTCCATCAATATTTTTCTTATAATCTTCGCCCATGTGACGTTTAATTGAAATAATTGTATTTTCAGGGTTTAAAATTGCTTGTCTTTTTGCTAATTGTCCAACTAATCTTTCGCCATTTTTTGCAAAACCAACGATAGATGGAGTTGTTCTAGAACCTTCAGCGTTAGCAATAACGGTTGGTTTACCACCTTCCATAACTGCAACAACTGAGTTAGTTGTACCCAAGTCAATACCGATTGTTTTAGCCATAAGTTATATCTCTCCTATAAAATATATTTTTCCTTATGACATTAAAATAACACTGTTTTTTTAAATTCTTTAAAAAATAAACAATTTCTTAATAATTTAATATGTAATTCCGATTTTTGTTGAACGCTTTTTACTTTCTGGCAGATATTCTTGTTCGTTAATTTTATTATATGAACCACGTTGTTTTGCATAAGAAATATCTAGTTCATCTATTTCTTTTTTAGCTCTATAAGCTAACATTGAAGCATCGGATATTATTTTAACAATGTTTGATGGGCTATAACCTATTAAAGAATGCGAAATTCTTTCTAGCACTTCTTCATCTGTTGCAAGGGTTTGACCCATTTTAATTTTAGATAATTGTTTAATTAAAAGCTTTTTGATTTCATCTTGATTTGGTAAACCAATATAAGCTTCATATTTTACTCTTCTTTTAACTGCTTTATCAAGTAATTCATACATATTTGTTGCACCAACAATGATAATATTTTTATCTTTTGATTTTTCAATTAATGGCAAAAATGTATTAACTACTTTATTATCTTCTTTTCCGCCGTCAGTTGCATCATGCCTTTGAGCCAACAAAGAATCCATTTCATCCATGAAAAGAATTATTGGTTTATCAGATTTTTGAGCTAATTTAAAAGCTTCGTCAAACGCTTTTGCAACTTTAATAGCTGTGCCATTTACAAAGCTAGAGCCAACATCAGCTAAATTGATATGATACATATCACATCCGCTTTCAGAAGCCAGTGCTTCAACGGTCATAGTTTTTCCGCAACCTGGTGGACCATACAAAATTATAAAATGCGGAATTTCAATTCCATAATCTTCTTTTCTTTGTTGAGCTTCTTGAGGATGTTCCAATGGAAACAGGATTAAATCTTTGATATCTTCAATTTGTTCGCTTAAACCGACAACATCTTCTAATGATTTTGGAGAGGATGAACCTGCTTCAAATTTTTGTAGCAATTCTCTTTCAGATTCATCCGAACCAACACCAACACCACTTCTAGATGGGGTTGATACCAAAGCTGTCATGTTGTCTAGATCATCATCTAATATTTTAAAAAGTTCATCACGCCATTTGTAGCATAATTTTTCTTTTTCTAAATCATACAACTTGTCGTATAAGTCATATCTTCCCTCTTCTTCGTTTTCTAAAGTATCAAGGGTTGTTCTTAAAAAATCTAATTCAGGAAAAATTCTTTCAACTAGCAAACAACACTGCCTTTTTGCTGCCATAAAAATAGGCAATTTAAGAGCAATTTGTTCTTCATTTCTTGCCGTTCCACCATAGGCGTCATTTTCAAGCTGAATAATATCGTTTTCTGTTTGATTGCAAAAATAATTAAGGTCTTTAATTAGCTTAGTTGTAGATGTTGCAGGAGTACTATCAAGCTTTTCATTAAGACGTCTATTTAATTTTTTATTATAACCAAAATTTGTGTTGTTAATTGATGATATTCTCATGAGTTTTTCCTTGTTTATACAAGGAGCGTGAAAGAAAAAATTTGCGCTTTTATTTATTTCTTAAATAACTTTCAATAAACCCATCAATTTCACCATTCATAACAGCGTCAACATTTGCAGTTTCAAAACTTGTTCTGTGGTCTTTAACCATTTTGTATGGATGAAAAACGTATGAGCGAATTTGAGAACCAAAATTCACATCCATAACTTCACCCTTTAAAGTGCCCATTTTAGCTTCATATTCAGCTTGTTTAATTGCAAGAAGCTTTGAAGCCAACATTTGCATAGCTGTTTCTTTGTTTTGTAATTGAGAGCGCTGTTGTTGGCATTTTACAACAATTCCCGTTGGCAAGTGTTTAATTCTAACCGCTGTTTCAACTTTATTAACGTTTTGCCCTCCGGCACCACCTGAGCGCATGGTGTCCACTTCGATTTCATCAGGTTTAATTTCAATTTTAGATGAAAAATCTTCAACAACAGGGGAAACTTCCAGCGAAGCAAAGCTTGTTTGTCTTTTACCGTTAGCATTAAACGGAGAAATTCTAACGAGCCTGTGCACTCCTTTTTCTGCTTTTGAATAACCATAAGCATATAAACCACAAACTTTAAAGGTTGCAGATTTTATCCCTGCTTCATCTCCATCAGATTTATCAAGAAGTTCTGTTGTATAACCCTTAATTTGCGCCCATCTAAGATACATTCTAAATAGCATATCTGCCCAATCTTGAGCATCAGTGCCACCTGCTCCAGAATTAATTGTTAAAATAGCGTCACACTTATCATATTCACCATTTAACATGTTTTCAAGGTCAAACTTATCAAAATCACTTTCAAGTTTTAAAAGATTTTTCTTTGTTTCTTCAATTAAACTTTCATCTTCTAATTCAAGAGCAACAAGAGAATCTTCAATTACAGAGCTCCAAGAAGAAAGGTTTTCAAGTTTTGATTTAATTTCTTTTTGTTCTTTTAAGAGCTTTGAAGATAATTCTTGATTAGACCAGATATTTTCTTGTTTTAGTTCTTCTTCAATTTCTAAACTGCGACTTTTTAAGTTGTCAAAGTCAAAGACACCTTTCTATTGAAAAAAAGCGTTCTTTTAAAGAATTTATCTTTTGTTTTAGTTCATCAATTAAAAGATTAATATCCATGATTATATTTTACCTAAAATAGTTAATTTATAATCCAAATTAACTTCTTCAAAAGAAATTACAGGAATATCCATAAATAATTGAGAAACCAAAATGAAAATAACTTGTCTATATTGAGCAGGAGCAACAATTATTGCATTTTGTTCAATTATATCTTTTCTTGTTTCTTTTAAAATCTTTTTAAATTTTGAAAACTTGGATAAATCAATTTTAACGTTAGATTCTTCTTTGTTTGTTTGTGCTTCAAGAAGTTCTAATGTATCATCGTCAAGCTCGTAAGCTAAGATTTCTTTATCTTTTGAAGCGACTGAAGCTGAAATTTGTCTTGATAAAGATATTCTTAATTTATCTAATAAATCAGCTTTATTAGGGTCATCTGAAAAATCGTTTAATTTTTCAAAAATGTAAACGATATCTTTAATCGAAACTCTTTCTCTAATCAACTGAGTTAAGATATATTTTAGCTCTGAAACGCTAATAAATTCGCCTAAAATTGACTCAGTTAAAAATTCATTTTGTTCAGTTACATATTCAACATAGCGATTTAAATCTTTATAATCAAAAATTTCATCAACATGAACAATTGAATAATGAGCTAAATATTGAGCGATATATTCTGTGGCTTCAAGCCCCTCAACCCAATAGTTTTCACATAATTCTTTTGGAATCCAAAGCATTTTTCTTTTGGTTAATGGGTCTTTTTCTTTAATTGCTTCTTTTGGAGCTTTTTCAAAATTTAACTCATCTTCAAAAAATGCTAAATAATCAGGATATGCTTTAGCGCTAACTACGCTTACACCGTGGATATTAATTGAAAAATCAAATTCATCCAATGAAGCGTTTTCAATAAATTGTACTTTTGGAATGATATAGCCTAAATCGTTAGTTAATTCTTGGCGAACTCTAACAGTTTGAGAAAGTAAATTTTTCTCATTTTTAGGATCACACAATGAATAGTTTTCGCTTGATAAACTGATTGAAAGCTTTTCTTCTCCTAAAAATTTAGACATTTTAGATGGAGCTAAAATTTCTTTTAAATCTCTTTTTAGATTATTTAATTCATCAATATCTTTTTTAATTTCTTCGTTTAAAAGCTCTCTTTCATCTTCTTTTGAATTTTCAAGAAACTTTTTAACACGCTCTATTTTTTCTTTTTTATCTCTAATTTTCTTTTGAAGATTTAAACAAAGCTCGTAAGGCTCATCGCTAGTATAAAGCATACGCTCAACCGTACTTCTGAAATTAATTATTTCATCAGTTGTTTCGTCTTCCTCAACTGCTGTTTCTTTTACAAAAATGCAATTATAGACAATTTTAGAATTTTGTTCTGCTTCATAAATTGAATATAATTCCCAACCACTTGTGCTCATAGCATTAAGTGTATTTTCTAATAATAGTGTGTCATCTGTAGGGATAGATTTAATTGAAAATTCTTGTTTAAATTCTTTACTCATAATATTAATTTTAACATAGATTTGAATAAAAATGTGGTAAAATTGAGATAAATTAAGGCTAATTTTACAAAGGGAGTTAAAAATGTTGGATTTCAAATTTTATAAAGAAAACTTTTTAATTATTCTATCGCTTATCGCAAGCGTTATTTTTATAAAAATTTTTAATTTAGAAACCATCGAAGAAAATACACTATTAGAAAATTTGCAGCTTGTTGCACTTTTAGGCGGTTTTTTTGTTTCAATTAAAACAAAAAATCATAAAACATTTTTTACTTTTTTAGCTATGCTTTTTCTTTTAATGTTTGCAAGAGAAATTAGCTATGGAAGAGTATTTGTTGATGAAAGTGTAGTTCAATTTAACAAAAAACTCTGCCATATTTTAGTTGGAATTTATATTGGTATCGGGGTTTTATATGCCTTAATCAAGAAAATTTGGGTTGATATTATTGATATGATTAAAAACATAAAATTTCCATTTTGGACATTTCTAATTGCAGTTTTATGCGTTTTAATTCAAATTATTTCTGAAAAAACTCTGCATAATTCATGCGTTGAAGAAACTGTTGAATTTATGCTTTATTGTTCAATGGTTGTTTTAGCTTTGATTTACAAGAAAAAATAAAAAAAGGCTCTTAGTTCTCTCCTCCCAAGAGCCTAGTAGCAAATACGGCATTTATACCTTATTTGACGTTAAATTTTTAAAAAAGTTCCAAAAAAATACACCCTTTTTGGGTGTATTTTAATATTATTTTTTTATTGTTATTGTTGAGCTTCTTTTTGCTTTGCAAAACATTCTTTACAGAAAACTTCTTTTCCTTCAGTTGGTTTAAAAGGAACTTTTGTTTCAACTCCACATGCAGAGCAAACTGCGTCATACAATTTTCTTTTTGATTTATGCTTTCTTGCTTTTCTGCATTCAGGACATCTTTTTGGAATATTAACAAGTCCTTTTTGAGCATAGAACTCTTGTTCTCCTGCGCTAAAAACAAATTCTTTTGAGCATTCTTCGCACACTAAATTTTTGTCTTCGTACATTTTGGTCTCCTTTTTAGTTGTATTTTTTCAGACCGTCGGCGCAATAATTTTTTAAAAATAAAGAATGTATAGCGCAAATAGTTTGATTTTGTCTTATTTTATAACTTTTTTTCTTCAATTGCAAACTATTTATTTAAAATATCGTAAATTTCATCAATTAAAGATGGACTTGTGATGATCAACATTGATTCGTTTTTTTCTAAATCCCAATAACAACAACGAATTGCATTTTTAATTGAACCATCCATAATAATTAAACTTGGATTAACATTAGCATATTTCAATCTTAGTGCCATATCATCAAACCTGTTCGCACTAACAAAAATTTTATTTTCAAATTGAGAAACACTGTTGAAATTACTATCCCAAATCCAACTTGTATCAATTCCATCAGCTAAACTATCATTTAAGCAAAAAACAACTTTCGTATTTTTTTTAGCATAAAGTTCTCTAAGCGCCAAAGATAAAGATGTTGGGTTTTTGGCTGTTTTAATTTTAATAGTTTTATCTTTATAATTTAAAATTTCATCAATTCCTTTAATGCTTTTAAAATCATCAAAAGCATTAGAAATTATTTTTCTTTCAATTCCCAAATTAATTGCAACCGCAATAGCGCCAAGCGCATTATAAGCGCCCTCAATTCCTCCAACTGGAACTCTAAAGACCATTTTATTATCTTTATAATAAACGGTTAAAAACGAATAGTCGTCAAATATTTTAGCATCTGCACTTAAATCAAGCTTTGGTCTTTTAAAACCGCAAGCGCAATCATAATCTCCAATATGAGAATAAAATATTTTTCTATAATCCAATCTGCAAGAGCAATTTGGGCAAGTTAGAAAATCGTTTTTTTGAGAAAGATTTTTATTGTTATCTCCAAATTCGATATTATTAAAACCATAATAAAATTTATTTCTTTTTTTATTTAAAAGAGTGTCATTTTTAATTTCATCAATACGATAAAACAAGGGGTCATCGGCATTGATTATCAAATCAAGCTTAGAATTTAGTGTTATGGCACTTTGAATTTTTTCTCTTTTTTCTTCTAGAGTTGCATAGTCTTTTTGATCAATAAATAAATTACCTAACAAAAGATAATCGAAACGCATTGAATTAAAATAATTATCAAGTTCAAATTCATTTAGAGCCATAACATAGTAATCTTTATGACATTCAGAATCAAAAATATCAAAACCTTTAGCTAAATCCATAATAATCGAAGTCAGCGGAGGATATTTTTTACCTGTTTTTGAAATATTTGAAACAAAAGTTTTATCATCGGCAGCTATAATTTGATTTAAAAAATTAGCAGTGCTTGCTTTTCCGTTTGTCTGACAAATTGCTACCTTTTTTAACGATGCGGAATTTTGCAATTTAGATAAAACTTCAGGCATGTTGTTATCAACAAGCGCATCAAGGTTAAATTTTTCTTCTAAATTTAACTTTTCTAAAAGCTTATACAGTCGTCCTGACCAAAGTATCGAGGCTTTATAATTCATTTTATCCTTAAAAATAATATAGTTTGATGATGAAATTAATCTTTACACTTATTATAATACATAAATGCTTGTTTTTGCGCACATAGTTTTAATAATTCTTGAAATTGTTGTTGCCTTTTTCGCTATAAAAGGCTTAATTAGACTTGAAAATAAGGTTAATAAAATTCATATAACTATGCTTGAAAAAGCAAAACAAATTCTTGAAATTAACGACGAAATAAGAAAAGTTTTATCTAAAATCAATAAAGTTATGAGAATTTTGACAAATAAAAAACTATATCAAATTAAAAAAATAGTCATGATGAGTTTAGATATTATCCAATTGATAACTTTAATCAAAACTTTCAAACTTTCAAAAGGTTTAAAATCGATTGATTATAATTTATTGAAAAAATTAGCATACGCTAGAGTTACACAACAAGTTTTAAGAAAAATATTAGATTTTGCGCAAAATTTATGTGCGATATAATCTAAAATTAATCAATTTCAAGACATTTTTTATAAACTTGATTTTTATTCACATCGTAAAGTGTCGCAATTATTGAAGCGATTTCTTTATCTTTTAAATTTAGGGTTTTTAATTTTTTTATTTTGGATGAAACATCAATCTCTTCTTGTTTTTCATCTTTATATAAAAGTCCTGCAATTTCACCTTTTAAGGTATTATTTTTAAAATATTCAATAATTTCAGTTATTTTACCAACTTTTATTTCTTCAAATTTTTTAGTTAATTCTCTTCCAATTGCAACTTTTTTATCTGGATATTCAATTGCAATAGTTTCTAAGGTTTCAATTAAACGATTTGGGCTTTCATAAAAAACCAAGTTTTCGTATTGGTTTTTTGAAATAACTTCAAGTATTTGATTTTTAACTCTAGGCAAAAATCCAATAAATTTAAAATCTTCGCATTTTCTTGGAATTGCAGATAATAACCCAATAACTGCACTTGCTCCTACTATTGGAACAACTCTAAACCCTGCATTTAACACAGCTTCAACTAAAATCGCTCCAGGGTCAGATATCAAAGGAGTCCCTGCGTCAGATACAAGTGCGATTGATTTACCTTCATTTAAATAGCTCAAAAATAGCTCACAGCGAGAAGTCTCACTATATTTATGATAACTAATAAGTCTTGTAGTTATTCCATATTTTTCTAGTAAAACACTTGTGTTTCTAGTATCTTCCGCTGCAATTATATCAACTTGTTTTAGCGTTTCTATGGCTCTTAGGGTAATATCATCTAAATTACCAATAGGAGTTGCAACAACATATAGAGCATTTTCTATATTATTTGCCAAGTTGTGCCCTCTTTTGTGTCTTTAAGTTGAATTTTATGAGCTAAAAGCTTATCTCTGATTTCATCAGATTTTGCCCAGTCTTTATTATCTCTTGCAATTTTTCTTAGTTTAATTATTTCATCAATCGGATTTTCGTTATTTTTATCAATATTAAATTCATCATACAATGGTTCAACTATTGCTTTTAGCTCATCTGCTGAAACTTCTTTTTGAGATAAACTAAAATCAAAACCTAAAACAGAACCAAGATAAGATAAAGTATTAGCGCTAATTTGCTTATTTTCACCCTTTCTTACTTTTTCAGCTAATCCAAAAAGAATTGCCAAAGCTTTAGATGTATTTAAATCTTCATCCATTGCTTCTTCAAAAGCTTTTATAGCTTCGCTATCATATTCTTCACCTATAACAATACCTGCAATAGAATTAATCAAACGTTTAGCTCCAGACGCAGCGCCAGACAAAGCAACATCATTAAATTCTACAGGCATGCGATAATGATTTGTTAAAATGAACAATCTAATTGCGTTTGTATCATACGTTTTTAATACATCATCAATAGTTAAAAAGTTATTTAACGATTTAGACATTTTTTCTTTGTTTATTGTAACAAAGCCATTATGCATCCAATATTTAGAAAATTGACAACCATTAGCACATTCTGATTGCGCTCTTTCGTTTTCATGGTGAGGAAAAGCAAGGTCAGCTCCACCAGCGTGAATATCAATAGTGTTACCTAAATGCTTTTTGCTCATTGCAGAGCATTCAATGTGCCAACCAGGGCGACCTACACCCCAAGGAGATTTATAGCCAAATTTTTCATCTTTTTTCCACAATGCAAAATCAAGCGGCGATTCTTTTTTGTCATTCGCTTCAACACGAGCACCATTTAACAAGTCTTTAATTGGCTGAGAAGATAATTGTCCATATTTAGCGTATTTTTCAACTCTAAAATAAACATCACCATCAACAGCATAAGCAAAGCCATCTGTTTCTAATTTTTTAACCATAGCAATCATTTCGCCAAGTGTTTTAGTTGCTCTTGGTTCAATATCTGGTTTTAAAACGTTTAAACCATTCATGGAATTAATAAAAGATTTATAATATCTATCAGTAATTACAGATGGTTCAACTCCCTCTGTATCTGATTTTTTAAGAATTTTATCATCAACATCGGTTACATTTCTACAATACGTTACATCATAACCTTTAAATTTTAAATAACGGTATAATGTATCCCAAGTAATATAACATCTTGCATGCCCTAAGTGCGCATGGTCATAAACAGTAGGACCACAAACATACATTTTAACTTTGTTTTCTTCTAATGGTTTAAAAACTTCTATTTGGTTAGATAGTGTATTATAAATTTTTAACATAATTTTCCTCAACAAATTTTGCTCAAAATTTTTCTCGCTAAGATGATTTTACTATAAATAATTTCATAGTAAAATAGGTTGGTTGACAATTAAATGAGGCATATTTTATGAAAAACACTGTTGTAGTTGGGGCTCAATTTGGAGATGAGGGAAAAGCTAAAATTACTGATTTATTAGCGCTTGACGCTGATTTTATTACTCGTTTTCAAGGAGGCTCAAACGCAGGGCACACTGTTGTTGTAGATGGTAAAAAATATGCGTTTCATTTAATTCCATCTGGAATTTTATACGAAAATAAAACCTGCATGATTGGCGCAGGATGCGTTATTAAACCAGATGACCTTAAAAAAGAAATTGAAGATATTATTTCTCAGGGTGTATCTCGTGAACATTTTGAAAAATGCCTTAAAATTTCGCCTTTGGCTCACATTACTATGAAATGGCATATTGATATTGATGGGTACAGCGAAAACGCATTAGGCAAAAATAAAATAGGTACAACAAAAAAAGGAATAGGCCCAACTTATACTGATAAAGCAAAAAGATGCGGCATTAGAGTAGAAGACCTATTTAATAAAGAAACATTGTCTAAAAAATTAGATATAATTCTTCCTAATAAAAACAAAGAACTTGAATTTGTGTATAATTTAAAACCATACACAAAAGAAGAAGTTATGGCTGAATGTGAATTATATCGTGAAATTTTCGCTCCTTATGTTGATTTTAATTGGCAAGAAAATTTATTAGAAATTAAAAACAATAAGTCAATCCTTTTTGAGGGTGCTCAAGGAGTTATGCTTGACGTTGATTATGGAACATATCCTTATGTAACAAGTTCAAACCCAATAGCAGGAGGGGCTGGAGTTGGAGCTTCAGTGGGTCCAATTACAATTGATAGAGCAATAGGCGTTTTTAAAGCATATATGACTAGAGTTGGCGAAGGTGCTTTTATAACAGAATTAGAAGATGAAACAGGTGAAAAACTTCGCACAATTGGTGGCGAATTTGGTGTAACTACAGGCAGGCCTCGTCGTTGCGGCTGGTTTGATGCAGTTAGCGCAAAATATTCCGTTTTGGTAGGTGGTTTATCAGAAGTTGCAATTACAAAACTAGATGTTTTGGATTCTTTTGAAGAAATCAAAGTTGCAATCGCTTATAAAAATAAAATTACTGGTGAAATTACAAAACAATATCCAACAGATGTTTTCACTCATTATGATTTTGAACCTGTTTATGAAGTTCATAAGGGCTGGATGTCAGACACTTCAAAATGCAAAAGTTACAATGAACTTCCTGAATTAGCTAAAAAATATTTAAAAAGATTAGAAGAAATTTTAGGAATTAAAATCACAATTTTAAGCGTTGGTCCAGATAGAGAGCAGACAATATTTATATCTTAGTAGAATAAAATTACACAGCGCATGCTATTTATACAAAATTAGTTATATTTTTATTTAGGGCTTTCGCCCTAATTTGTTTTAAAGAAACTAAAGTTTCTTGTCTACTTTTCTCTTTTTTCTCATGCGCCGACGAAAAAGAGAAAAGTAGACGGAAAAGAGAAAAACACGGCTTGATTGAAT
>SUTT01000048.1 GCA_015152565.1 Cyanobacteria bacterium SIG27 | reverse complement strand
AACAAAATATCGACAAGATCAACCTCAAGCGCTTGTTGAGCCAAATGAATTTGAAATTAAAAAAATAGGAATTATAAAAGAAGTTTTAAAAGTTTTAGAACCTCATATTTTAAGAGCTGATTATAATATTCTTCTTCTAATTTTAATCCTAATATTTATATATTTAAAGAGGGTGGAATTTTTTCTGGCGAACATCGTTCTGACGGTTTTTGGATTGGTCGAGGTGAGCTAAAAAGTCCATTTGAGCGAGTTTTGGCTGTTGCAATCCATGAAATTTGCCATGACTATGGCGGTGATGGCGACGCAAACTTCACTTATGCATTAACTGATATGCTCCAAGCGCTCATTAGAGCTGTTTCATCAGATGAAAAAACTTTGGTTGAATTAAGGACCTTAAAAGCTTGCTGGAGTGAAGTTTGCACACAAGAAAGAAATAGTTATCTTGCTTAATTTGGCTTAAAAGTTCTTTCTATTTAAAACATCTAAATATAAAAACTTATATTTTTGCGCTGAATCTTCCCAAGAAAACTTTGTGTTTATGCAATTTTTAACCATATTTTTAAAATCATCTTTTCTATCGTAATATGTCCAAATTGCATTTTTGATTTCATTAACCATTGATTGAGCGTCATAACCCAAGAATTTAAAGCCTGTAGCATTTTTGTTTGGATAAGCACAAATTGTATCATCCAAACCGCCAACTGCTCGAACGATTGGAACTGAGCCATATTTCATTGCTATCATTTGTGATATTCCACATGGTTCAAACAAACTTGGCATTAAAAACATATCAGAAGCTTTGTAGATTTTTTCAGATAAATCTGCTTTGAAATCTATCCAAGCACGGATATTTGATGAATTATTTGAAGCCCAAATAAGCATATTTTGATAACCATCTTCGCCAGTTCCTAAGAAAATAAAATCTGCTGGCTGATTCATTAATTCAAATTTTGAAAAATCAACTAAATCTAATCCTTTTTGATATACAAGCCTTGAAACCATAGCAATTAATGGGCGGTTTGGGTTAATTGGCAAACCAAACGCACGTTGAATTTCTTCTTTAAATTTTGCTTTTTCTTTGATATTAAAATTCTTTTTATCGTAATGTGTGCCGTTTAATATGCCGCAAAGCTTGTACGTTTGACCTCTTAGAGTGTAGTCCATTCCTTCGCCAAAATCTGTGCCTAAGATTTCTTGTGCGTATCTTGGTGATACGGTTGTGATTTTATCGGCGCAATATAGAGCGCCTTTAAGCCAATTAACTCTTCCGTAATGTTCTATACATTGATCATGGAAAACGTTATCCCAGCGCATATTTGCAAAATCAACAATAGCTTTATCGCACTCGCCTTGATAAGCTAAATTGTGGATTGTAAAAATTGATTTTGTATCTTTATAAAATTCATCATATTTATAATTTGATTTTAGATATACAGGCAACATTGCTGTGTGCCAGTCGTTAGCATGGATAATGTCTGGTTTAAAATTAAGCAGTTTTGCATATTCTAGAGTTGCTAGAGAAAATGAAACATATCTTTGCATTTCATACATTTCATCGCACCATTTTGGATAAACTACATTAAAACAAGAAAAATATTTAGGATTAGCAACAAAAAATACCTTTACTTTTGTTTTTGGAATGGTTGTTGTAAACAATTTAAAAACATGGCGAGAATGACCCATATCGAGAGTCAGTTCAGAGTTTTTAATTTCTTTAATGTCGTATTTTGCAACATCAATGCAACCATAAAGTGGTGTAAAAACTGCACATTCAACATCTTGTTTATCAAGATAAATTGGCAATTCGCCAACAACATCGGCTAAACCTCCAACTTTTGAATATGGCGCAACTTCAGCAGAAGCAAATAAAACTCTCAATTCTTTTTTTTGTTTTTTAAATTGTTTTAACATATTCTATCCCTTAAAATCTAAAATCTAAAAAATTGATAATATTTTTAAAACTTCTTTTAATAATTCTTCTTCATTATCCTTATCAAGCTGCGTTAGCGCTGTTTCGATTGCTTTTTGATATTCATTTTTAGAATATCCTAAGCTTTCTAATACTGTCGCCACTTGAGAAATTGTATCAGATGATACCTTGTTATTGTTTGATTTTTCAACAACAAAAGGAACAACATCAAGTTTTGCTAATTTGTCTTTAATTTCAAAAACAATTTTTTGTGCCATTTTAGCGCCAATCCCTTTTGTTCTTGAGATTGTTTTATGGTCTTGTGTAATTATTAAATTAATCAACTCGTTTGTTTCAAATTCGGCTAAAAGTGCCAAAGCTACTTTTGTGCCAATTCCAGAAACGCTTGTTAAAGTATCAAAAATAACTCTATCTTGTTTGTTTTTAAACCCGCAAAGAGTCATTGAGTCTTCTTTGTGGATTAATTTAGTGTATATTTTAACTTCAGAGTTCAGATCTCCAATTGTTTCTAATGTTCTTAAATTGGTTAATAGGCGATAACCAACGCCGTTAACCTCAATTGTACAATATGGATAGTTTTTATCGGCTAAAATGCCTTTTAAATAATCAAACATTGTAAACTCCTGTGATTAATTATAGTTCTAAAAAAGGCGATTTTTATCATTTGTTTAAAAAATTTTACATTTAGCTTAATAGCATATATACTGATATAATAGAGCAAATAAATCGCATATAAAGGAGCTAAAATGAATAAGCAAATGTATAGCGGAGCACAAATTCTTCTTAAATCTTTGGTTGAAGAAGGAGTTGAAGAAATTTTTGGATATCCTGGTGGGGTTGTCTTGCCTTTGTATGACGCTTTGTATTTGCAAAACGATATTAAACACTATCTTGTTCGTCATGAACAAGCTGCAGTGCATGCTGCAGAAGGTTATGCGAGAGCTTCAGGTAAAGTTGGGGTTGCTGTTGTGACTTCGGGTCCTGGTGCGTGCAACACAATTACGGGCTTAGCGAATGCTTATTATGATGGAACTCCTTTAATTTTAATTACAGGGCAAGTTAATTCAAAATTAATTGGTGCTGATGCTTTTCAAGAGGCTGACGTTGTTGGCATTACTCGTTCTTGCTGTAAACATAATTATCTTGTAAAAGATGTTAAAGAGTTAGCAAAAATTATAAAAGAAGCTTTTTATATTGCAACAACTGGTAAAAAAGGTCCTGTTGTTGTTGATATTCCTGTTGATATATTTAATTCAAAACATACATTTGAATATCCAAAAAATGTTGAACTTGTTGGATATAACCCAAATTATAAAGGTCATCCATTACAAATTCAAAGAGCTTTAGATACTTTATTTGAAGCAAAAAGACCTGTTATTATCTCTGGCGGCGGAGTTATGGCATCTAACGCCAGTGAAGAATTAAAAGAAATTGCAACTCGTTTAAAAATTCCTGTTGTTCATACCTTAATGGGTACTGGAACTTATCCTGACAGCCTTGAAACCAGTCTTGGAATGATGGGAATGCATGGCAATTATTGTTCTAATTTAACTGTGGCTAATGCAGATGTTATTTTTGCAATAGGAACAAGATTTTCCGATAGAATTACAGGTTGTTTGAAAAAGTTTGCACGTGATGCTCAAGTAATCCATATTGATATTGACCCTTGTTCAATTTCTAAAAACGTTAAAGCGACTATTCCAATTGTTGGTGATATTAAAAATGTTTTATCAATTATGCTTGAACAGTTGTCAAAATCAAACCATGTTGTAGATGAAGTGCAAAAAGAAAAATGGTTCAATGAAATTAGAGAATGGAAGAAAAAAGTTGCTATTCCTCAAAAAATGTCTAACAAGTTGAGCGCTATAACAGTCTTAAATGCAATTTATGAATTTACAAAAGACGATGAACCTGTTGTTGCAACAGAAGTTGGGCAACATCAAATGTGGACAGCTCAAAATTTCAAATTTAATAAGCCTAGAAAGCTTATAACATCCGGCGGACTTGGAACAATGGGTTTTGGCTTTCCTGCGGCACTTGGCGCTATGGCTGCGCTTAAAGAGGGCTATGTTTTAAATATTGCAGGCGATGGTTCTATTCAGATGAATATCCAAGAATTGATGACTTGTGTTGATTATAAGTTCAAAGTAATTAACTGTATAATTAATAATGGTTATCTTGGAATGGTTCGTCAGTGGCAAGAAAAAATTTATAATGAACATTATTCTCAAACTAAAATTTCTTCTCCTGACTTTGTAAAATTAGCACAAAGTTATGGTGCTCTTGGAATTAGAGTTGAAAAAGAAGAAGAAATCATTCCTGCACTAAAACAAGCGATTGAATATGATGGACCTGTTATGATTGATTTTGTTTGCGAAAACTTTGAAATGGTTTATCCTTGGGTTTTAGCAGGACAACCAATAGATAAAGTTTTATTATCAAGAGAGGAGTGCTAGATGTCAACTAATCATACAATATCTGTTTTGGTTACTAATGAAGTCGGGGTGCTTTCTCGAATAGTAGATTTATTTTCGGGTCGTGGTTATAACATCGAAAGCTTAACTGTTGCACCAACGCTAGATAGTATTTATTCTCGTGTTACCATTGTTACTCGAGCTGATGATGATGTAATTGAACAAATTTGCAAGCAATTAAACCGATTAATCCCCGTTATTAAAGTTGCAAATTTATCCGTAGGGGATGCTATTGAATACGAAATCGGATTATTGAAAATCGGCGTGAATGATGAAAATCGAGCTGAATTTATGAATATTGTGGCGCAAGCTTCTGCCACCATTATGGATGTTAACGATAAAATTTATACTGTTAAAATTGATGGTGATGAAAAACAAGTACAAACTTTTGCTGAACTTGTTCGTCCATTTGGAATAAAAGAATTTGTTCGTTCGGGAAAAGTGGCAATCACAAAAAGCGGACAATTTTCAACTTTTAAAAATAAAAAAGATGAACTAAAAGCAAGCTTTTAAATAAAAAAACGCCTCCCGATAAAAAAGAAAAGAGGCTAATTGAATAAGTAGAGAGTTAATAAGTAGATTAAAGTTGTTTTATGATTTCCTGCTTCCAATAGTCATAATTTTCTTTGTTATTCTCGTGTTTTATTAATTTTTGCGTTGTTTTTTGAAGTTTTTCCAGTTTTACTTCAAGCTTTGCTAGTTCTAGATTTTTTTCGTCAATCAATAGTTTATTTTTATCTAAAATTTCACTAAAAACGCTTACAACAAACTGAAATCTGTTTTTTACTTTATATTTTGAAAATAATGCGCTCATTTTGTATGATACATTTGATTTTGAACAGCACATTTTTTGTGCAATTTCAGAAATTGTTAAGCCTTTAAATAAATATTTAGCGATATCAACATGGTCTTTTGTAATTTTTGAGTAGATATTTTTTTCCATAATTCTTAATTCCATCAAAATATGTATGTCAAGTACTTGTTTATTATGTTACAATATATGTGACATTTATAAATAAAGAGTACAATAGATATTTTACATTGTCAAGTATTGGTTTATTAATTCAAGGAGTAGTTTATGAAAAATTTGGGAGATAGAATTCGTCTATTAAGAAAGCAATTACACAAGTCACAAGACGAATTTGCAAGTGTTTTGGGAATTACTAAGCAAGCTATATCAAATATTGAAAATTCAAAGAGTTCGCCTAGTCCGCAAGTTTTATATAAAATGCATACAAAACTTAATATAAATTTAAATTATATAATTGCCGGAAAAGGTGAAATTTTCACTTCGGAAGAACAAAAAGAAGATTTAAAAAAGACCCTTATGAAAGAGTTTGAGCGAATTTTAAAATCTCGTGGTATTGAATAATGTATGCAACAAAATGTATAGTATGTGTAACGATTTAGTAATAAATTTGCACTAGTAATTTTTTATGTGTGATAATCATGTATGTTAATAGTCTAACCATTCCTTTCTTGACTTATGCGGTTTAATAACCGCATTATTTTTTTGATAAATTTCTAATGGTATGTGGTATAATATTATGGTGATGAAAAAAATCTTTGAAAAAATATTTATCACAGGAGTGTATTTGTTTTGCACGGTTGCAGTTATCGAATTAGGGGTCAATTACTTCTCTTTTAAGTTCTTGTTCCCAATTAAGAATGCTGCAAGTTATGGCTACATAGCAAAAGAATCCGGTCAAGCGATTATTCCTTTGAATAAATATTCTTCAAGACATAAAGCTCAACTTGCGTTGCCTTTTGAAATGTTAAGATATAAAATTATATCTAAAAAAGATTTAAAACTTTCTTTTGATAAGAAAAACAAAAAGTTTGGCTATCTTGATTCTAAAGGCAATGTTGTAATCGATTATCAGTTTATAGAAGCCCATGAATTTAGCCAAGATTATGCAATTGTTGCAATCGATAAAGATAATTCAATAAAATTTGGAACAATAGACACAAGCGGAAACTGGATAATCAAGCCGAAATATTCTTATCTATGTCCTTTTGCAAAATATTACACAAAAGCATGTTTGGATGATAAACATTGTGGCGTAATTGACAGGTTTGGTAATGAAATTGCCCTAATGTCTTATAGTACGGATAAATTAAACTGTAAAAATGGTAATTGCAAAGTGCAATTATGTTCAATTGGTTCTAAAGATAAAACTTCTTGCAATTATTTTTTATGATAAAATAATTGTATGTTAAATGAATTTTTATATGCAAAAATACATAGAGCAACTGTAACCGAAGCTTGTCTTGATTACGTTGGTTCTATTACTATTGATAAAACTTTATTGGATAGCGTTTGCTTAAAAGAAAATCAAAAAGTTGAAATTTTAAACATTAACAATGGTGAAAGGTTTTCTACTTATATTATCGAGGGCAAAGCAAACTCGGGAATAATTTGTCTTAACGGTGCGGCAGCAAGAAAAGTTCAAGTTAAAGATAAAATTATAATTGTTGCTTATGCACTTTTAAATCAAGAAGAACAAAAAACTTTTAAACCAAAAATTGCACATGTGGATGAGAATAATAAGTTAATCAATTTATAATGATTAAAATTATTGAAGATAACAATCAAATATATGCAAAAATAATTCGTGCTTCTTATCAATCTAAAGGCACCGAATTTTTTACCGATAAAAATGATGAAATTCAAATTGGATACATAGAATATCCTAAAAATCACAAAACTGGTGCTCATTACCACAATCACTTAAACAAAGAAACAAATAGAACTGATGAAATTTTAATTGTTCAGGAGGGTTGTGCTAGAGTTGATTTTTATAATTTGAAAGGCGAATATATTAAAAGCTCCGAAATTTTTAAAGGTGATATTTTAATAATTCACAAAGGTGGTCATAACATTATTTTTTATGAAGATACTAGAGTTTTAGCAATTAAATCAGGAGTTTATGATAAAAAATCTGATAAAACTCGTATGATTGGTGCTAATAACCTTGAATTAAATATTGAAAACGACTAGTAATCTTCGTTTTGATTATCTTCATCATCTCTTAACGTGGATAAATCGTAGTTATAAGTGCAATCAAAATCTTCTGGAAGTTTATCGTTATCAGGCCAAATTGTAGATTCGTCAAATCTGCATGAATCTAGGTTTTCGCTTGTGGAAAAATCGCTGTCCGATAAATCAGCTTCTGAAAAATTAGCCCCTGCCATATCTGCGTCTGAAAAATCGCAATAGTTAACAGTAGCATAATTGAAGCTTGTTCCATTTAAAATTGAACCTGCAAAATTACATTCTGAAATTTGTGCTCTTGAAAAATCAACGCTTGTTAAGTCGCAATCAATAAATTTAACATTTAATAAACTACTTTCAGAAAATGTAGTGCCAGTAAAATCGATGTTTGTAAAATCGGCGTTTTCAATATTTGCATGGGTAAAATCTGATTCTGAAATATCCATGTCGTTATTTTCTTGGTGTAATTTTTCAAATTCATCGTAATTATTTAAAATTAAATCTACTAATTTATCTTTATTCATGACTTTCCTTTATATTAATTCTGTTTGTTGAGCTAAAAGCACTGCTTGCACTCTATTTCCAACTTTTAATTTTCTAAAAATACTATTTAAGTGAGTTTTAACTGTTACTTCTCGAACGAATAATTTTTCTGCTATTTGAGAATTAGTATCGCCTTTAGCTACTAAAGTTAAAATCTCTTTTTCCCTGCTTGTTAAGGGGCTAATCTCTTCGCCTTTTACAAATGACAGAGCTTTTGCTGTTTTTTCTTCTTTATTCCAAGTTGAACGTCTTAAAAGAGCTTCAATTCTAGCCAATAGATTAGGCAAAACAAAAGGTTTTACGATATAATCATCAGCGCCAAATTTTAAACCCGAAATTTGTTTGTTTGCATCAGATACTGATGTTAACATGATAATTGGAATTTGTGAAATTTTTTCATTTTTTCTTATAGCTTTTAATGTTTCCCAACCATCCAAATTAGGCATAACGACATCTAATAAAACTAAATCAAAGTCTTGATTTTCGTCTAATATTTTAATGCCCATGAGTCCGTCTGTTGCACTTTGAACTTCATATCCATACATTGGAAGAGAATCTTCTAAAAGTTTTGGATTGTCGTCAATAATTAAAATTTTAGCTAATGATGTCATAATACCTTAATTTATTAAATTTTCTCTAATTGCCTTGATTGCTGCTTGGGTTCTATCTTCAACATTCATTTTTTGCAGAATTGAACAAACATGAACTTTTGTAGTGTTGATTGAAATTCCAAGTTTTGTTGCGATTTGCTGATTATTTAAACCGCTTGATAATAATATTAACACCCTTTTTTCTTGTTGGGTCAAGTTGTAACAATCTTTTACGCTAATATTGCCCATTGTTTTATTGTTTGCTTCGTTTTCTTTACTTGAAGTTTGCTCCATGACAAATTTTGAAACACTGGAATCAAAATACATTGAACCATTTAAAACATCTTTTATTACATCGCTTAATTTATCGGGTTTAATTTCTTTTGTGCAATAGGCATTAATTCCAAAATTAAGACATTTTTGAACCTCTTCTTTATCGCAATGAGAAGTTAAAATTACAATTTTAATATCTTTATTTTCTTTTCTTATTGTTTCTAGCGCTTCTACACCATCAATTTCAGGTAAACCTAAATCAAGCAAAATTAAATCTATTTTTTTATTTTTTAATATTCGATAACCATCCATTGCCGTGTTAACATCAATGACTTCTTCAATAAAATCAACCGTTGATAATGCTGTTTTAAGGGCAAATGCGGTCAGTGCATGGTCTTCTATAATTAAAATACTACTCTTCTTATCCATATAAAAATTGTAAATAACTTAATAATAAATTGCAATACCTTTAAATTTTTGTTATGTTATTGCTTGAGGAAAAAATTATGATAACAACAAAAGACGTAGAACATGTTGCAAAACTTGCAAGATTAGAATTAACCGAAGAAGAAAAAGAAATGTTTACACATCAACTTGGTGATGTTTTAGCGCACGTTGAAAAAATGAACGAAGTTGATACAGCTGGGGTTGAACCCATGAATCATCCGATAGATTTTGTTAATGTTATGAGAGAAGACGAAAAAATCTATGAAAACACCAGAGAAGAATTAATGAGTAATGCTCCTGATGTTGAGGGTGAGTTCTTTAAAGTTCCAAAAATAAATTAAAGAGGAAAGATGACAAAATATATTTTTATAACAGGCGGCGTAGTTAGTTCCTTAGGAAAAGGAATTGTAGCCGCCTCTTTAGGTAGGTTATTGGTTTCAAGAGGCTATAGTGTTTCAATTCAAAAATTTGATCCATATATTAATGTTGACCCTGGAACAATGAGCCCATTTCAACATGGCGAAGTTTTTGTTTGTGAGGATGGGGCAGAAACTGACCTCGATTTAGGGCATTATGAACGATTTATTGACACAAATTTATCTCAGATTAACAACGTGACTTCTGGTTCTGTTTATCAAACAGTTATTAATAAAGAGCGTCGTGGAGAATATCTTGGTGCTACAGTTCAAATGATTCCGCATATTACAGGTGAAATCAAATCTCGTTTAACTTTGGCTTCAAAAAGAAATAATCCTGATATTTTAATAGCGGAAGTTGGCGGAACAGTTGGTGATATCGAGGGTTTGCCATTTATTGAAGCAATCAGACAATTTAGATCTGAAATTGGTTTTCAAAATTCAATGTCAATTCATGTGACGCTATTACCATATTTACCAACTTCAGGTGAACTCAAAACAAAACCAACGCAACATAGCGTAAATGTTTTAAGAAGTTATGGAATACAGCCAGAAATGCTTGTTTTAAGAACGCAAGTTCCTGTTTCTAAAGCTGAAAAAGATAAAATTGCACTTTTCTGTTCGACTAATAAAGATTCTGTAATTGAATGCAAGGACATGAAATCAATTTATGAAGTTCCATTGTATCTTGAAAAACAAGGTATGACAGAGCAAGTGCTTAAAATTTTAGGTCTTGAAAATCGTGAGCCTGATTTATCTAGTTGGGCAAATTTAATTAATAAAATTAATAACCCTAAAAAAGAGCTAAATATTGCAATTGCAGGAAAATATACAGAATTAAACGATGCTTATATTTCTGTTGTGGAAAGTTTGAAACATGCTGGTTTTCAAAACGATGCTAAAGTTAATTTGAAATGGATAGCTTCAGAAGAAATTAATACTGACGATGAAGCTAGAGCTCATTTATCTGATGTCGATGCTGTCGTTGTTCCAGGGGGCTTTGGTGTTCGAGGAATTGAGGGTAAATTAAAAGTTGTAAAATATGCAAGAGAAAATAATCTTCCATACTTAGGACTTTGCCTTGGAATGCAATGTGCAGTTATTGAGTTTGCAAGAAATGTTGCAGGGCTGGAAAATGCAAATTCGACTGAATTTGATAAAAACACACCTTATAAAGTTGTTGATTTAATGGAAGAACAAAAAAATATTGCAGGTTACGGTGCAACTATGCGACTTGGTTCCTATCCTTGCAAAATTTCAGAAGGCTCAAAAGCAAAAGAACTTTATGGAGCTGATTTAATTTTAGAGCGTCATAGACACAGGTTTGAATTTAATACTGAATACAAAGAACAATTAACTAATGCTGGTCTTGTGATTTCAGGAACAAGTCCTGATGGATTATTAACAGAAATTGTCGAATATCCCAATAATGACTTTTTTGTTGCTTGTCAATTTCATCCTGAGTTTAAATCCCGTCCGCAAAATCCGCATCCACTGTTTGATGGGCTAATAAAAACGGCATTAAAACAAAAAGAAGACTAATTAAAACCACGCTATATGCGTGGTTTTTCTACACTAATTATTGTATAGTACTTGCAATATATATATATATTAGAATTTCATTTGGGTAAAGATGTTTTTAAATATCTTTATTATACGTCATTCTGAGAGAGTGAAACTACCGAAGAATTTAATGGAGTTCTAATATATGCGTAATTTAAAAAGAGGCTTCACTTTAGCTGAAGTTATGATTGTCTTAACTGTTATTGGCGTTTTAACTGCAATTCTTTTACCTGTTGCAAGACAAAGTATGCCAGATGAAAACCTAATGAAATTTAAAAAAGCTCATAATACATTGGGTACAGTTATTAGAGAACTTGTGACGAGTGACGAATATTATAGGGATGGAAATTTGGCTATTATGTCAAATGGAAATTACGTAGATGATGTTAAATATTTTTGCAAGACAATTGCTGATGTAATTAATGCTAAAGAAGTTAATTGTTTAGATATTGATACAAATGTTTCTAATGTAGACGAAAAAATGATTGAAGATAATTCGCTTGAAAGTTTTGAATGGTACTTAGACCATGCTTGTATGGTTACTGCTAGTAGATTGGGAAGCGGTGAAATAATTTTAGCTGATAATGTAACATTTTATCAATCTGGACCTAGTTATACTTTTTCATATCTTAATCCATTTGTAGAAGGAGAACGTTTGTACGAAAGGAAAGAAAATGGATTTTATAACATATATAAAATTTTTTGTGTTGATATTGATGGAATACCAAATAATATAACAGAAAACGATTGCATAAACGAATGTCCATTTGGGTATGCAATACGTGTTGATGGAAAAATTAGAAGTGGCAAAAAAGCAATAGAATGGCTCGAAAGAGAAGTTAATGAAGAATAAAATTTATTCTTTTAGTTTGTACTTTGATAATTGAATAAAATGTATTATTTTACACAAAATATTTTTAAAAAGCTAAAGCTTTTGTTCGTTTTTCTTTCTTTTCCCTTCAAACGCCAGAACGAAAAGAAAGAAAAACAGAACCAAAAAGAAAGAAAATTCAGGCTTGGTTTAATGTCGGTTTTTTAACACCGCTTCAAAATTTAATTCCTAAGTAAAACAGTCGGGATATTTTATACACCTGCTACAATAATTCCCATGTTTCTTTAACTAAATTTTAGAGCGCATAAAATACCCTCCAGTTTTACTTTCGTACGGAATTAAATTTTTCGCTTGTTGGAATAATTTTATCTATTAATTCTTTTCACGTGCACTTAGTGAAAAATAGTTGCGTGAGGTATGTCTGAGCGAAGCGAGTTGCCGTAAGCAACTATTTTGAGCTTAGTGCACCACTAGTAACTAACAAGAATGTGAGCCGTTTTTTCTTTTTCTTTTGGTTGCGTTTTCTTTTTCTTTTATCGGCGATTGAGAAAAGAAAAAGAAAATGAACTGGAACTTTAGTTCCAAACAAAAGATATATTTAGTTTTGCATAAAATAATACATTTTATACAAAAGCCAAAAGGCTTACGCAATTTTCCACCTGTGGGTATTTCGCAAGGC
>SUTT01000047.1 GCA_015152565.1 Cyanobacteria bacterium SIG27 | reverse complement strand
AGCCTGCCATATTAAACGTTTTAGTAAATGAATGAAATTCCATTGCTATATCTTTAGCACCATCAATATTAAATATTGAATAAGGGCGATAATCTCCAAAACAAACTTCGCCATAAGCAAGGTCTGAAACTAACAAAATTCCATATTCTTTACAAAATTGAACTACATCTTCCAAGAAACTTTTTGGTGCAATTGCGCCAGTTGGATTGTTTGGATAGTTTATAAAAAACATTTTTGCTTTTTTTGCAACATCAGTTGGAATTTCAGATAAATCAATTAAAAATTTATTTTCTTCTTTCAATTGAACAAAATGTGGTTTTCCGCCTGCAATTAGCGTTCCACGACACAAAACAGGATAATATGGATCTGGAATAATATTAATATCTCCAGGGTTAGTGTAGGCAAGAGCAATGTTTGCTAGTCCTTCTTTTTCACCGATTAATGTTTGAACTTCTGTTTTAGGGTCAATATCAACGTTATATCTTTTTTTCATCCAATCAGCGATAGCTTGCCTTAGCTCGATTTTACCTCTGAAATTTGGATAGCCATGGTTAGCAGGGTCTTGTATTGCTTTTGTAGCCATATCGACAATTGGTCTTGGGGTGGCACCGTCTGGATTACCAATTGAAATATCAATAACATCAACTCCACGTTCAATTGCCTCTTGCTTCATTTCAGCTAATTGTGCAAAAACATATTTGGGTAGAGTTGCAATTCTATCAGCCGGTTGAATTTTTTTAATTGTTTCCATTTTATAAACCCTTTCGCTAAATCATAGTTGTTAATAAAAAAAGAGCCTCATTATGTTGAGGCTCTTTGAGTGTTCTTATAAAACCTTGCTTACGCCTCAACTTCAGCAGGAGCTTCCGCTTCTGCTGCCGCTGCAGCTGCCGCTTTTTCTTCTTCTAATTTAGCTTGAGCTTTTTTAGAAAGTTTTACTTTTTCAGATTTTTTATAGTTTAATGTACCATCTTCATTAGCGTTATTGATTAAGTACATAACTGTATCAGTAGCTTGAGCACCTTGTGCCAATCTAGCTTTAGCTCTTTCTACGTTTAATTTCATTTCTTTTGATTTTGGGTTGTAAAATCCTAATTCTTCAATTGGAGCGCCTTCACGTTTGCAACGAGAATCGATAGCAATAATACGGTAGTTAGGATTTTTCTTATAACCTAATCTTTTAAGTCTAATTTTAACCACTTTATTAAATTCCTTTTTATTTGTGTACTGTCTTAATTCTATCAAACTATAAACAAATTTATTTTGCAAGCGTAAAGGCAAATTTATTGTTAAAATTATTAAGAATATGCTATATTAAACCTATGATAAAGGAAATTACAAATAAATTAATCAAAAATGAAGAAATTAATTTCATTGAATTAAGAGAAGTTTTTGATGAAATTTTTTCAGGTTTAGCAGATGAAATTCAAACCACGTCATTCATTACAGCGCTGAGTTCAAGTAATCTATCAGATGAAGCTCTGTTGGCTTCTTTAGCTTCAAGCGAAGATATTGTTAAATTTCCAATTAATTTTGATAAAGAAAGCGCCATTCAAAATATTTTCCTAACCAATCAAGAAAATATAATCGACATACAACTTGCAATAGATATAATCTGCTGCGCTAACAATTTAAACATTTCAAGATATTCTATTTCAAATAAAGATAACTATATTTTTAAAAACGCAAAAGCCCTTGGAATTAACCTTAATAAAGAGGTTGATTACAATTGCATTGATTTTGAAAAACTGAATTTTAACTATTTTTACTTATCAAATGAAAATCCATATTTTAAATATAGCCAAAAAATCGAAAACAAACTGTCTTTTGAAAACATTTTAAATACTACAACAAGGCTTTTAAATCCACTTAGCATTAAAAATCTTTTTTTAGGAGTTAATGGCACGAACCTAGTTGAAAAATATGCAAATATTGCACTAAAACTAAATAAATCAAATTCAATTATTTTGGCAGGAGATAACAACACCCCTTTTATCTCGCCAAACGGTGAAACGTATATTGCAGAAGCTTGGAAAAATAAAATATTTACATATATCTTAACCCCAGATTTACTTGGTTTTAAAGAAAACTCACTAGATGAACTTAAAATTAGCTCAAAAGAAGAAAATGCAAGTGCTTTAGTTGAAATTTTTGAAAATAAATTAAAAAATCCAAAGTACGATAGCATAATTTTAAATTCTGCATTATCGCTATACATTTCAAAAAAAGCCGATTCGATTATTTCCGGCATAGAATTAGCTAAAAAAACCATCGAAACAGGACTTGCGATAGAAAAATTAAATCAAATTAAGAAATTTTATGAATAATTAAAAAGTTGAATTAGACAAAAAATAAAACTATAATTTTTCATGATGAAAAAAATATTTTTAGTATTACTTATATTTTTTCTATGCTCTTTTTGTTCTGCAACATTAGCAGATGAAGAAAAAGAGCCGGTTCGTGATTATCTATATTCAGAAGAATATTTTGACTATTTAATTGAATGCGCCCATGAAGAAGCACTAAAACAAAAAGAAAAAGAAGAACAAGAAACTGAATTATCCTTAGAAAACGATGAAATTACTGCTTTTGAATTTAGTGATGAAATAGAAGGAGAATATGTACCATTCAAGCTAAAAATTGAACAAAATTCACCAATTGATAAATACTCAGAAACATTTAAAAAACCTGAAACAAAGATTATCATCCCAACAAGCGACAGCTTTAGTTTCACTTATAATACAACTCAATATATAAACAAAAACTACACAGATGGCAGAAGAATTACCTCCGGAGTTGAATATACTCCCTTTAAAAACCTTAGTTTTGCAACAGGTCTAGAAACAAATTATCGAGATGTTGACCATAATCCTCTATCAAGAAAAATTTATTTTACTCCAAGCTTTAAAATAAATGACTACTTAACAATTAGCTTTTTAAATAAATATAATTTTAACAATTACTCTTCAGACCACGACATAGGTTTATATATCGCTCCTTTTAAAACAAAAGCAATTGATTTTAAAGTTTTTGCAGGTTTAACAAACGAACACTCCGGCGCTCAGAGCCAAAGTGCAAGTTTTTATACAAATTTTTATTTTTACTAATTATTTATTTAAGAAATTTTTATTATATTCACCAAGCATTTCAAGACTCATCATTAAGGCTTGATTTGTGTTATTATAACCTGATGAACCCATAGACTGCGCTTGAATGAAAGCTAGCTCTTGACTTAATCCTTTAAGTCTATTTAGCTCATCAATATTTCCTCTTGTAGCGTTTAATTTATTTTGGATTTCCATTTCAATCATAGATAAAAGCGCTTTAAAATCAACATTTTCATTAACTGCAATACCAAGCTCTTGTGCAAGTTTAACAGCCTTTTTAAATAGAAAATTAGAGCCATTTTGACCTGCAAAATTTTCTTCTTTAGCGTTTTTACTTTCTTGATTAGCACGAGATTTAATAAGCATTCTTGCTTCAGATTCAGACATATTTGAGTTATATGGAATACCAAGCTGCTCTAAAACCTCTCTTGTTTTTTGAGTTAATTTTTGACTATAAGCTCCGTAAGAGCCACTCATTATTTGATTAATTGAACTAATACCCATAATTCACCTACTATTTCCTTAATTAAACTTTTCCTAAAGTCAACCTTACCTAGATAATCTATCGGCAGTTCTTTAAAAAAAATTAGAAAAATTAGTGAGTTTGTAATATTTTGTTACAATTGTGCAAAAATTTTTCTTTTGACTCATTATAAGTAAAAAAGGAGAAGAAGAATGATTAATTCAATCGCATTTACCTCAAAGTCAAATTATGAACAATTAAACATAAAAGAAACTTTACCTAAAATCAAAAAAGAACCGATAATTGATACAAATAAACTAAATATGCCAACCAAAGAAGCTTGCGACGCTCAAAGAGCGCAACTTTTAATGGATGATGCACGAGATTTGTTTTTACAAGAAACTCAAGCTCTAATTAATAAGTTCACATACGGCAAACCAACACAAGAAGACATTGCACAAGCAAGCAAACGCTTGATGGAATTAGATAAAATCATAGAAAAAGCTTCATATACTGGCAACAGTGCTCTATCTTCAAAAGCAAGAGCTACAAGAATTGCTTTGTTAGAAGTTGTATTATCACATATTGCAACTAAAGCAAGAAACCCTTGGGAAGATATCAGAATGCTAGATCCAGATAGACTACCACACAACCAAAAAATAAGCACAAATGCACTAGAACCAGATAAAAAAGACCTTGAAAAATTATTTGACCCAGAAAAAATTAGCAAAGAAGAATGGCTAAAAACCCTGCCAGATATAATTGACAGAAGACCTACTGAAGAATTTTTAGAAGAATACGACCACCGCACAGGTAAAGTAGTATCAAGATCTCAAAGAAGAACTATCTAAAAATCAAAAAGACATAGTCGCTATCCATTGAGGTTAAAGCTTTGTAGATATTGTCAGACGAATTAATCTTATAGTATTCATTGTCAATTTTCTTATATTCCACAATTTGAGATAAAGAAAAATTAACATTTAATAATTTTACAAAATTGTATAATGTTTTAGATTTAAGGGCATCATACAAAACTTGCGACTGGTTTTGTGAAAAATCCATGTATCTAAAATCAATTTTTCGTGGATTTGGAGAATATTCCTTATAATTTGCGCATTTTACAATAGCATTATTTGAAATTGGCTTTGAATTTAATTTATCCACAATTAAAATAAATCTTTGCGGAACGTTTTCATTTTCAAAGACATTTTCAATAAAATAAGAAGTTAGATATGCGTTTGTCTTTTTTTCAAGCAAATATTCTTTAGTTAAATAGTGAATATTTTTAGAATTAATAGTTTTTGTTTTTTTACTGATTAAATTGTTAATCAAACCATTTTTCTTAGGCAAAATTAAATCATAATCGTCATAGTTAAAGAAATTCAAGTTTTTAAAGTAATATTTTGCCAATCTTGAATTATGCGGCATTAGGATTATATCGTTATTAGATATTTCAAATTCTGAAACAAATTTTTTAATTGGGGCTAAAGTGGAAAAATTATCTTTTATTTTAATATTAAATGAATTAATTTCAGGATTTATAATTTGAATTAAAAATAAACACAAGATAAAAATAATTTTAACAAATTTATCTTTAATAGTGAAAATACCATATCCAAGTAAAATCAAAGAAACAATAAAATAAGATATTGAATACAAAGGATTAACATCAATTTTGTTAATCAAAGCAAAAAACAAAATCGTAGCTAAATTAAAAACGGAAATCAAAAACAATATTTTAAATCTATAATTTTTCAAACTTGTTTTAATAGAGAAAAATAACATTAAAAACAAAGGCAATAATGAACTATAAAACAAAGTTATTAATATTTTTAAAGAGTTAATATTTCTAATTTCAGGATTTAAAAAGAAGCTATATAAAAGCCCCATAGTCGTCTTTGCTTGGTATTCAGGAGCCATAAAGCTTAAATATGGAGTTAAATATTCACTTAAAAGCAAATACAAAGAACTGAAATTCAAACCGACACCTTGGCTTGTATTTGGAATTACTAATTTTGTATTAATTGAATATTGAATAATTAAAACTATAAAAATAACCAAAAAAGAAATAAAAGAATAGTTAAAAAGTTTCGCCGAATGTTTTTGATAAATTTTCTTTTTTTTGCCCAAAAGATAAATAAACAGCAATTCAAACCCAACAAACAAAAATCCAAAACTATCAACAAAAATCAAAATACAGTTGAAAACATTTAAAAGCTTAAAATTTTTCTTGGATGGCTTTTTTAAATAATCTATTAAAAAATAAATAATCAAAGTATAAAAAAGAAAAATCAAGCAATAAGGTGAAATCAAAGTTGAATAATACAAAAAGAAATGATTTATACTCAACAAAAATCCAAGAAAAAGCCCTAATTTTTCACTATGTATCTTTTTACCTATTAAAATAAATAAAATCACATTAATTAAAGATATTAAAATATTAAAAGCTTTAATTAAAATTTCATTTTTTAAAATGCCAATTATAAGGTAATAGAAAGGTAAAAAAGTATCATATAAAACAGTATTTTTAATAATTCCAAAAGGCCAAAAGGCACTATAAATCGTCAGGCTTTTAAAGCCTAACTCTTCAATTTCACCTGATGACAATATATGATTTATTCTAATTAAAATAAATATAATAAAAAGAATAATGTATAATACATACTTTAAATTATGATTTATCTTCATATTTTAAGTATATATGATACTTTTTAAAAAGCAAAAATATTAAGCTGCTACGCTTTTTTGATAATTTGTATTAGCTCGTTATCTTTATCAAACCAAACAGAATCTCCTAAACCATATCTTGAATATATGGTTTGTTCTGTCGGAAAGCCCTCTTTTGTAATTAAAACAAAGTAATCTTCAAGCCAAGGGTTAATATAAACTTTTGAATGTTTTCCTTGACCAATTTTATGTCCTTTTGAAAGTCCACGCTCAATATATTCCATATTTCTGAACATATCAACAGCGTCTTGCGGTTTTAAAACCTTTTTGATTTCGTTAGGTAAAGTGTTGTATTTTTTAAGATAATAAGCAAATGAAGAAGTAAAAGAAACAGTATCGGATTTTAGAGATGGGATTTCAGGAGGCAAAGTCTGGTTAACTTTACCAACTTTTCTTTGTACGACAAAACGACCCAGAGTGCTTACAGGTGGAATTTTCATACTCATCTCTTTTCTATTCAATTTAACAACACAACTTACATTATCATTTTAACAAATTTTAAAACCGATTTCTATAATTTATTTAAAGTATTACAAAACTAAATATAGTATTTAAAACACTTAATATTGCTTGTTTTGCGCAAGCGTTAATGTTTTAATTATTATATGAAAATACTTCATCTTGCAGACTTACACATAGGCAAAAAAGTGAATGATTTTTGTATGCTCGAAGAGCAAAAAAATGTTCTTGTGCAAGCCATTGATTTAATTAAAAAAGAAAAAATTAAATCAGTCCTAATTGCAGGCGATATCTTTGATAAACCCATCCCAACAATTGCCGCTCTTGAATTATTTGATAATTTCTTGAAAGAATTAAATAAATTAAAAACAAAAGTTCTTATAATTTCAGGCAATCACGACAATATGGATAGATTATCCTATCTTTCAAACCTTTTAGAACAATCAAACATATTTATTTCAAAAAGCTACAATGGAAATATTCAAAAAGTTGAGCTGGATAGCAAAATTAATGTTTATCTAATGCCATACTTATACCCTGCATTAGTCAAAAAATACTATCCAAACGATGAAATAAGAACCTATAGCGATGCAATTAAAAAAGTTGTTGATGAAATTAAACTAGATAAAAATAAATTCAATATCTTATTAGCTCATCAATTTGTCATAGGTAACACCACCCCTACTCAATCACAAAGCGAGCAAAAATCTGTTGGCGGAATTGATGAGATAAGTTATGAAATTTTTGATAAATTTGACTACACTGCCCTAGGGCATCTTCATTGTCCCCAAAGATGTGGCAGTGAAAAAGTTCAATATGCAGGTTCAATCTTAAAATATTCATTATCTGAAATTAATCAAAAGAAAAAGTTTATCGTTTTAAATATCGAAGATGGTTTAAAAATTGAATATTTCAAAATCAATTTTCTTCTTGAAATGAAACAATACGAAGGATATATTGACAAATTTCTCAATGAAGATTTCTATAAAAATATAAATACAAACAACTACATTCATTTTATTTTAAAAGATGAATACGTACTAGATGCCAAAAAGAAGCTGTCTTTAATTTATCCAAACATTATGCTTTTAGAATTTGATAATTCATTCACAAAAAATCTTAATGCGGATTATAAAAATAAAATTACAAAAGAAAAAAATTTATACGAACATTTTTCAGATTTCTATCAAATGCAATTTGGGGAAAACCTAGATAGCGAAAAAGAAAAATTAGTTATCGATGTAATTAATTCTAATCTTGGAGGTGAAACTTGCGCCCTTTAAGATTAGTAATGCAAGCTTTTGGTCCATTTAAAGATAAAATTGAAATTCCATTTGAAAACCTTGGACTAAGCAACATTTATCTAATTTCAGGTGTCACAGGCTCTGGAAAAACCACAATTTTTGATGCTATTTGCTACGCATTATTTAACACATCTTCAGGACAAAACAGAGGCACATCAACTCTTAAAAGTCATTTTTCAGATGATAAAACAGAAAGTTTTGTTGAGTTTAGTTTTCTTTTTAATAATGAAAAATACACAATAATAAGATATCCAAGCTTTGAAAGAAAAAAATCTAGAGGCGAGGGGGTAATCCTCGAGCAGCCAAAAGCTCAAATTCACTTACCAAACAGAAAAATAATTGAAAAAGTAAAAGAAGTTGATGAATATATCATCGAACTTCTTGGAATAAATTCTTCCCAATTCACCCAAATTGCCCTTTTAGCGCAAGGTGAATTTTTAAAACTTTTAAATACGGATACACAAAACAGAGCTGAAATTTTTAGAAATATATTTAAAACTTGGGACTTTGCTCGCTTTTCAGATAAATTAAAAAATAAAATGATTGAATTTAAAAATGAACATGCAAACTTGCAAAATTCAATCATACAATATATTAACGACACAATAACAAAAGATGAAACACTTTTAAGTCTTAAAGAAAATTACATTAAAAATCATTGTTTTAACAACCTTGATGATTTTTGCGCTCTTCTTGAAAACCAAAACAAACTGGATAACCAGGCACTTTTAATATTAAAAAAAGAAACTGAAAATCTTGAAAAAGAAATTAAAATAAACCAAGAAGAATTTTTAAAAATTCAAAATAAATTAACCCTTGAAACTCAACTAAATTCAACAAAAGAAAAAATAAAAATCTCTAAAGAAGAATTTTTACAAATAGAAAAAGAATATAAAAATATAAATTCTAAAAAAACCCAACTTGAAAATTTAGCAATTGAAATCAACAAAACAAAAAACGATTATCAAAAAGCGCTTGATTTAAAAGAACTCTTAAAATCAGAAGAAATTATTAAAAAAGAAATTCAAAAGCAAGATGATATTTTAAACGAACTTAATTCAAATTTAAACAATAACAAAATTAACCACCTAAAATCACTTATAAATAAAGCCATAGAAAAAGAATTTGAACTCAAAAAAGCACAAGAAGAATTTTTAAATCTTCAAAAAGAAGTAATTTTAGCAAAAGAAAACTATGACACAAATTACAATGAATATCTTAAAATTCAAGCAGGAATTTTAGCAAAAAACCTAAAAGAAAATTCCCCTTGTCCTGTTTGCGGTTCAAAAACTCACCCAAACCCTGCTCAAAATAAAAATGAAAACTTAACAAAAGAGTTTATTGATCTCTTAAAAGAAAGCTATGATAAACTAAATCTAAAATTAATTGATTTAACAAGTACATGTAGCTCATTAAACGAACAATTTTTAAATTTCAAAAAAGAAATAAAAGCTTATGAAAAAAATATAAATTTAAAGTTAAATTATGAAAAATATGAAATTGAAAATACCAATTTTGAACAAGAAATCAAAAAAACTGAACAATTAATCGAAAATAAAGCAAAAGAAAAAACCGAAAAAGAAAAAGAGTTAAGCTCTCTTGAAGCAAAATTAAACACAATCAAAAAAGATATCAAAAACACAAATATTGATGAGATTTTAGAAAAACACCAAACTTTAGAAAAAACCTACAAAACCTTAGATAATGAAATTAAACAAATCGAAAACTCCTATAATCAAACAAATTTAGAACTAAATAAGTTAAATGGCAACTTAGAACTTCTGGAAAACCAACTTAAAACATATAAAGATGTAGACTCAAATAAACTTGATGATATTACAAAAAACATATCTGATTTTAAAGAAAAAGCACAACAAATCAACCAAAATTCTCAAAAAATAATCACCCAAAAAAGCATAAATGAAAATACCTTAAATTCAATCAAAATTAAAAAAATTGAATTTGAAAAAATAGAAAAAACATATCTAAACTATAAAATCCTCTCAGATTGCGCAAATGGAAACCTTTCAGGCAAAGCAAAAATTCCTTTTGAACAATATATTCAAGGTTATTATTTTGATATGGTTCTTTTTGAAGCAAATAAGCGTCTAAAAGTAATGACAAATAATCAGTTTCAACTTTTAAGAAAAAAAGATGTTTCAACCCTTCAATCAAAAACCGCTCTCGATTTAGAAGTGATGGATTTTCATACATTCAAAAAAAGAAGTACAAAAACTCTTTCAGGCGGCGAATCGTTTAAAGCTGCACTTTCTTTGGCGCTTGGCTTATCAGATTGCATTTCAAATTTCTCTGGCTCAATTAACATTGATGCAATGTTTATAGATGAAGGCTTTGGTTCGCTTGATAGCGAATCGCTAGAACTTGCAATGGATGTAATATTTAACCTATCAACAAACAATAAATTAATTGGTATAATTTCACATATTGATGAACTAAAATCAAAAATTCAAAATCAAATCACAGCAATTAAAACGCAACAAGGTTCAAACTTGGAAATTAACTTTTAGACAACAGCGCTATTTTTAATTAAAACACCAATTACCTCGCTATAAAGTTTTAATTCTGAATCATTTGCACTGTTTATGATTTTAATTAAATTATCCCTTGTTTTATTATCGGTTTTGTTGATTAAAATTCCAAATTCGTCAATGTTGATATTAAGCTCTTGAATTATTTTAAGAAAAGTTAACAAAGATGGCACAAATGAGCCCATTTCAATCCTTGATAATTGCTTAGCACTTATACCAATTTTTTCAGCTAATTCAGCTTGTGTTAAATCAGCATTTTTTCTAGCTAGTTTTATTTTTTTAGCAATGAAATTTTTATCATCAAATAACGACATATTCAACATCCTTTGGTATTTTTACCAAATTACATCATATATGTTGAACTATAAACACCATAAATGGGTATAAATATATTTATTCTTTACATGTGTACAAAAAATAAAATTATGCTAGATTAATTTTAATAGACATAAATATAGAATTTTTTACGATTTAAACACATAGGATGAATAACATGAAAAAAGCTTTCTCGTTAGTAGAGATACTAGTGGCATTAATTATAGTATCCTTAATCACAGCAGCTCTAGCTCCGGTGATTACTAAAAAACTAAGCTCAAGCGGCATTACAATCAGCGGTGGTGGCGGAGGCGGAGCGCCTTCTGCAGGTGCTTGCGCAGCTGGTCAGTATTTTGATATGGATGAACAAATATGTAAACACTGCCCTGAAGGACACTTTTGTGATGGCTTTAATAAACTAGTTTGTCTTGCAGGCACATCAACTTCTGCTGATGGTACTGATAAACATCCTTTAAATGGTCAATCTCAATGTAAAGAATGTGCTGATGGATATTACGCTCTTGAAGCTTCTCCTACATGTCTTTTAAACACTGCTAAAAATTGCGCCGAAAGATCAAAAATTGATAACATCTGCACTGCATGTAATGGAGAAGATTTACTTGTTGATGGAAATTGTGTTAAAGATGTTCCTGTTTATACTCTTTTAAATCCAAGTGGTACCGATATCACAGCAACTTCAACAGAATTTGAAAAAGGCAGTACTTATTGGACATTAAAAATTAAAGCAACTGGAACTTTAACTTTTTCTTCTGTGCCTTCTAATGTTATGGATGTGTTCATGGTTGGCGGAGGCGGAGGTGGTCAATACTCGTCTGATGGTTGTGGTAATGCTGCCGCTGGCGGTGGAAATTATAATATAATAAGTAATCTTATTGTAGAAATGGATACTGCATATCCAATTACAATTGGTGCCGGCGCATCAGCTACAAAATGCGCAAGAGGTACTGGTGGTACAACGAGTGCGTTTGGAACATTTTCTTATGGCGGCGTAAATGATGGCAATCATGCAATTTGTCCATTTAATGATGCAACTTGTGATAGAAAATATGGCGAAACCGGAAATAATTCAAATCAAATAGCAAACACTGGTAATGGTGGTAAAGCTCAATCAGCAGGTATGAGTGGAGTTGTTATAATAAGAGGCTTGCTTGGTGCAAAAAATGCCGCAAAAGATACCATTCCATCTTTTAAATATTTAAAAGATGGTGTTGATGCAACTTATTCACACGCTACTTTAAGCATCTCCGATACTTATTGGTTTTTAAAATTTGCTTCAAGTGGAACTGTTTCATTTAACTCCTTACCTAATAATTTTATAGATGTTTTCGTTGTAGGTGGTGGAGCTGGTGGTCAATATTCATCTGATGGTTGTGGTAACTATGCAGCTGGCGGAGGAAATTATAGCATAGTAAATAATGTTGCAATATCACCAAATACCACGTATAAGGTAGAAATTGGCAATGGTGGCAAAGCCACACAATGTGGCATCCCTAATGGTGAAACTTCTAGTGGATTTGGGGTGTTTTCTCACGGTGGAGTCAATAAAGGCAGTCACAGCATTTGTCAATTTAATGATGCTTCTTGTAGTTTTACATACGGAAATGTTGGCTCCAATACTAATCAAAATCATAATACTGGCAATGGTGGAACAGTTCAAAAACCTGGTATGAGTGGCGTGGTAATCATCAGAGGAAAAAGGAGCCCAAGTTCTTTTAATTACTCTTTACCTGATTATAAATTCACGAATAATGCGGGTTCAGATGTAACCACTGAAAAAACAACATTAAGTATATCTGAAACCCATTGGTTTTTGAGATTTACCTCAGATGGTTCTGTATCATTTAGCTCCTTACCTAATAATTTTATAGATGTTTTTGTTGTAGGTGGTGGAGCTGGCGGAAAATATTCATCTGATGGTTGTGGTAATGCTGCCGCTGGCGGTGGAAATTATAATATTGTAAATAATGTTGCAATATCGACTGGGTTAACATACCCAATAGATATTGGTAATGGTGGCAAAGCTACACAATGTGGTTTTTCTAATGGTGAAACTTCTAGTGGATTTGGGGTGTTTTCTCACGGTGGAGTCAATAAAGGCAGTCACAGCATTTGTCAATTTAATGATGCTTCTTGTAGTTTTACATACGGAAATGTTGGCTCCAATAC
>SUTT01000046.1 GCA_015152565.1 Cyanobacteria bacterium SIG27 | reverse complement strand
CATTGTATTTCTCAGTGAAACCTTTAACAACTTTATTTTTATGCTCCCAAACCCGCTTTTGCAAATTGCTTGTTACTCCAATATACAAAGAAGTTTCTAAGTAATTTGTCATAATATAAATTGCACAAGTTTTGTTCATAGTTTTATTATAGCATGCAACACTGGTTAGATGCTGAAACAAGTTCAGCATGACAAAAAGAAAGGAGTATATTATGAAAAATAAAAAAGATCTTGGGGTAATTATTCAATTTGACGATAAAGAATATTCCGAAGAAGAAATTGAATTTCTTTGGGAAAGATTTATTTCTATTTTGGCAGAAGCAAAAAATATTGAAATTGACACAAAACAACTCAAAACCTAGCAAAAACAATAGTTTTAGAGGTATTTAAGACTACCAAAGAGACTTAAACCATCTCAAACATAGACCAACATAGAGATTGAAACAATTTCTTAAAAATTAGCATTTTTGCTCAAAAATAGGTTGGAACGCATAAAACCACTAAAAAAGAGCCTTTCGGCTCTTATTTTTAAATGGTGGGCCCGGAGAGACTCGAACTCTCACACCGAAGGCGCTAGATCCTAAATCTAGTGCGTCTACCAATTTCGCCACAGGCCCATAACTGGTACTTTTCTATATTACTATAGGCAAAATAACCAGTCAAGAAATATTTTTAATCTTTACACCAATATTTATCCAGCCATTTTGTTGGTTTAACATATCTTAGGCCACCCTTACCCATAAATCCTTTATAAGCTTGTTCCGGAGTTGGGCGACCATGGAAAATTAAAATTTTAGCATCTATTGGATCTTTTGGCTCTAAGAAAAAGTTAAGCGGAAATGGTTGCAAGCAATTTCTTTTAAAGCTAACACACCAGCCTTTATCCCAATATTTCAAAATTCCTTTATCATTCATTTGATGAGATAAAAACGCTTGTTCATTTTTATAGCGTTTTCTGATATCAAGCCCCTCTTTATAGAAGTTTTCAATAATATCTTTATGCTGTTTAACGTTAAATTTAAACACTGAAGAATTTCCGATAATATCATTTGGAAAATCCCAATCTTTAATAATATAAAATTCGCCCTCTTTTCTAAAAAAGCAATCAATATTATCTCTAATAATAATATCTAAATCTAAAAACAGTGCTTCTCCCTCAAGATCAGCTAATTTATCTGTAAAAAGACCGAGTTTTTTCCATGCTTTATCTGGAATTCCCTCATCATTTAATTCGGGTAATGGGCGAATTTCAACACCATCTAAAATCCCCTCAGCTCTATCTGTAAAGCAGACAAATCTATGCGGCAGAGTTAAATTTCTCTCTACCATTTTATAAAGACGATTTACATATTCAGCTCCAAATTTTGTACCCCATTTAATACAAATTACATTTCTTTTCATTTTATTTTCCATAGATAAACCCCCTTATATGTAAATCTATTTATTATTTCTCATTGTTGGGAATGCAATAACATCACGAATTGATGGAGAATTAGTTAAAAGCATAACCAATCTATCAATACCCATACCCATACCGCCAGTTGGAGGCATACCGTATTCTAGTGCACAAATGAAATCATCATCAATTTCCATTGCTTCTTCATCACCGTTTGCTTTTGCAATCGCCTGAGCTTCAAAACGTTGACGTTGATCAATTGGGTCAGACAATTCAGAAAATGCGTTAGCTATTTCCCAACCATTAACACGAGTTTCAAAACGCTCAGTTAATCTATCATTATCTCTATGAACTTTTGCTAATGGCGAAATTTCACGAGGATAATCAATAATATGGCAAGGTTGAATTAAGCTTGGCTCAATTTTTTCTTCAAACACAGCTTCAACAACTTGACCCCAATTCATGTTTTCATCAACATGAACACCTATGCTTTTAGCTAGTTCTATAGCTTCGCCTGCACTATAAACTTGCAAGAAATCAACACCTGTTTCATCTTTAATTGAACCAAGCATTGTTTTTCTATCCCAAGGTGGAGTTAAGTCGATTTCATGTTCTCCATATTGAATTTTTGTTGTTCCTAAAACTTCTTGAGCAACATAAGCTACCATATTTTCTGTTAAAGTCATCATATCATTATAATCAGCATAAGCTTGATACAATTCAATCATAGTAAATTCAGGATTGTGACGAGTATCAATTCCTTCATTTCTAAAGCATTTACCAATTTCATAAACTCTTTCTGAAACACCGCCAACTATTAAACGTTTCAAATATAATTCAAGAGCAATTCTAAGCGTTAAATCCATTTCAAGAGCGTTATGATGAGTGTTAAATGGACGAGCATTAGCACCAGATGCTGTAGTTTGAAGCGTTGGAGTTTCAACTTCCATAAAACCATCACGAGCTAAAAATTCTCTAATTTTTTGAATAATCAAACTTCTTTTTCTAAATGTATCTCTAACTTCAGGATTTACAATCATATCAAGATATCTTTGACGATAGCGAATTTCAACGTCTGATAAACCATGGAATTTTTCAGGCAATGGAAGTAAAGATTTTGATAATAATTTCAAGTCAGTCGCCTTAATTGATAATTCACCACGAGGAGTACGTCTGATTGTTCCTGTAAAACCAACTATATCGCCCATATCTAAAAGTTTTAAAACTTTTAATTTATCTTCTGACAGATTTTGCTTATGAGAGAAAATTTGAATTTTTCCTGTTGAATCCATTAAATCAATAAACATGCCAGTGTTACGAATCGCCATAACACGACCAGCAACAGAATAAACATCTTCAGTTTCAACACCAGCTTCTAAATCTTTATATTTTTCTTGAAGCGTTTGAGCATTTGCGGTTTTATCAAATGTATATGGATATGGATTAACGCCCATATCAACTAAATCTGTAAGTTTTTGTATTCTTCCTTCTCTAACACCTTGAGATGTGCTTTGATTGGCGTTTTGAGTTTTTTCTTGGTTATTTACTTCCATTTATTTTCTCCTTGATTAAAAGCTATATTTTGGAATTACAAATTGACGGTTATCTTCATCTTTCAAAGAATATTTTTCATAAACTTTAAAAGAATTTTCTTTGCAATCATCAACATATTTTTCATCTATATATTTTTTATAAGTTTCGCTTAATTTGCCACTATAATTACCCAAAGTGTCGGCAAAATTAATTAATAATTCCTTATCATCACCGCCAGCGTACGCTTTTGTTTTAGCATCTGTTCCGGATGGACGAATTTCAACAAATTTATCTTCAAAATCTAAATATGTTCCATCGCCAACAAAAATAACATCTAATAAATTAGTGAAATTTAGTTCAGGGAATGTTGAAGATAAAATTTCTTTAATATTTTCTAAGTTAACTTTGTTTTCTAATTTTGCCATAGCTAAAGCTAAATAGAAAATATCATTTTTTGTTCTTTTTGCTTCGCCTAAAACTTTAGCTTCTTTTAATTTGTTAATATCAGGCTCTGATTCGTTATAATATGCAATATCAACACGAACATCATAGCGAGAAATGACATTATTTTCATCATAAATTTTTTGAAGATGTTCAACTAATGTTGTATCAAGAGTGGAAACCAAAGCACTTGCAACAATAATTGCTTCTGTAGCTGATTTTTCCCTCATAGCTAGAGCAATTCTACCACCTAGCGATTTAATTGGTTCAATTGCTCCAATAATCATTCCGCCAGATTCTTCACCGCCAAAAATCATTCTAGGATTTGAACCAAGTTCAACTTTCTTTCCAAAAACGTCTTCAATTGTGATATTTTGAACTTGTTTTTCGTATTGAGCTTCAATTTTTTTAACAGCTCCAGCTATTTCTTTAAAACCAACAGGAGTGTTGATTATTTTAATACCTTTTGTTTTTGCCCACTCATCCCAAGATGACGAACTTGCAGTGGTTTTAATCATAAAATATTCACTATTTGAATTTTTATCTAGTGATGAATTCCAATAATCCATAATCATCAAGAATGATTGATTAGCACTAAATACACAAAGAATGCGATTTTCATCTAATTCAACGTAATCAACTCCTGCTTTAATTATTGCTTCTTTTTTATCGGATGAAACAATTTGAACGATATTTAATCTATCATGGTCAGGGTCTGTGATTAATACAACTGTATTAATTGGATAATCTTTTAATTTTTCACCATAATTAAGTGATTTTACAACAGGGAAATATTCTTTTCCTTCTTTATCCTTAGCTAAAACTGTAACATCCAATGACCAATCATAGAAAGTTCCATTTTTATTATCTTTTCCAATACCATGGAAAAATGGATCTTCTTCTTTATTTAACCAAACAAAAGTTTTATCAATTTCTAATTGAGATAAAATTTTTGATAATGAATTATAAGCACATCCGCCAACAGAATCGATTACAATTTTTTTATCAAAATTTTTAATTGCGGCTATATTTTTATTATTAGCAACACCTGCTCTTAAATATTCACAATATAAATCAATGCCGTTGTTTAATTTATCCATTGCAGCTTCATCAATATGAGAATCATTTGAGGCAGAAAAATTAATTTCATAGAAACCCTTTTCATCAACCTCAGCTAGAATTTGCTCAATTTTATTAACAAATTCTATACTTTCGTTCGGTAAAAATTGAGAACCTTGATTGTTTAAATCTTTCGTAGCATTTTTAACAGAAATCCCATGAGAAGAAGTAATATATTCAGCCCCAACAAGGTCTAATTTAAAAGCCAAAAACGATGCAAGCCAAATTGGAATTGTTTGACGGTTAGTTGGTGTTAAAGTTCTAATTCCAAGAGCTGCTTGAATGCGAGCAATAATATCAAGATATGTTTTTGAATTATATCTTACTTCACAACCAACTAATTTAACCAATTCTTTATTTTCATATTTTTCTTTTAAAACCAATGCTTTAGCTAAAGTTGCTAAAGTAATACCGATTGTATTAATCGGAAAACGAGTATCGTGCGGATAAATAATATTTTGAGGTCCACGAATACCGGCTGTTGAAACAAGAGCTTCTTTTTTATATCCAGCAAACCAAGTTTTTAAATCCAGCTTTTCAACAATTTCTTTTGTTAATTTAAAAGTAAAACTGTTTTTATCGTTATAATTAAATATTTTATCTTCTTTAACATATTGCGGAGTATTTTTTTCAACACTTTCCAATAACATTTTTTCTAAATCCATAGACATTAAAATTTACTCTCTCTTTTAATATTACCTTAAAATTTTACCATAAAGATAAGATTTAGCTAACCTTTAACTTATTATAACTTATTATTTATTGTTTTATTTTTTATTAGAATTAATTCCGGCTTTTTGGGTTAAAGTCTTTTTACCGGTTAATTTTCTAAATGTTCTAGACCACCAACCCATAAAGCCGCCTTTTTCTAATTGTTTTTCTTCATAGTTAATAATTTCTTGTTTAGAGCGTTTCTTTAAAATTGGTTGACAAATAGATTTTCTAACAAGAAATTCGTTTATTGTTTCAGTTGCACCAGCAATCACAGCTGCATTGAATAATTTTTTATTTAATGGGTTGATAAATATCGTATTAAATGTGTTCATCAATGTTCCATTAATAATGAAATTAGAAATCTTATGATACAAACGCTCTTTCATTTCTTCTTGTGCACCTTCAACATCTTTTCCGCCAGATTCAATTAAAACTTCGTTTCTATAGTCGTTTACAAAGAAATATGTTGTAAGGATTGTTACCATTGTACGAGAGATATTTGCTAAATCGCTTGTTTCAGCTCCAATTTCAACGTTTCTTACACGTTTTGCTATAATATCTAAAATTTCATCATTATTTTTAGCTTTTGAACAAACATTACTTAAAATTGCCAATTCATTATTATAATCTGCATTATTCTGTTCCAATAATTTATCAAAAGTTTTACATGCTTTGTTGTTTTTTATGTTTAACAATTTACACAATCCAACAGCAGGAGCTGATAACACCGTATATAGTGTATCAAATATTTTAGTTACACCTTTATATACACCTGTTTCAATCGGTTTTTCAATTTTAGCAGTAATTTCAGCTTTATCACCAAATGCTTCATTTATTTGCGGAAGATAATTATCTAAAATATCCGCAACATCGCTTCTGCCATTTTTTCTTGCATATTCAATAAGTTCAGTGATTTTATTATTTAAATCGTCTTTTTTAACTGTAACTTGTTTTTTTGTAATAATTTTTTTAATACCAGCAAAAGGAGCAAATTTATCTTTACCATATTTTTCCGAATATTCTAACAATTCGTCAACCGTTTCTTTTGATAAAACTTCACGTTTTAAAATTTCATCTTTATGTTTTTCAAAAAATTCAACTTTTTTCTTATCATAAGCAAAACCGCCTTTTAAAGCTCTTGAAATTAAATAAGCTATACTTGCAATTGCAGATAAACCAGCAATAATACCAAGTATAGATGTCTTTTTCTTTTTAGTCACAGTGTTATTGTTTTCTTCGGTATTTTTTGCAACTTGATTAAATGCAATCAAACTACCGTCTTTTTGAACAAAGTTTTTATAAATTTCTTTTTCGTCTTTCAAATTAGACTTAAATGAAACTTTATTATTTTTTGTTTCTTGTTTTTTATTTGCATTCTTTTGAGCTTCTTTTTGCGCTCTTTTAGCAGCCTGCTCTGGAGTTAAAGGAACTAAAGAATATCCACTTTTTAATCTTGAACAAACTTCACTAATTAAAGTTGAAGCAGCAATTACAATAGCATTCCAGAATACGCTTTTTTTAGTATATCTATCAAGAGCACCCAAACTGATAAATGTCAAAGAAGCAGATGAAGCCATACGTCTTAATTCTTGTTTTAATTTTTTGTTATATGCTTTTTTGGCTTCTTTATCGTCGTCTTTTTGAAGCATAGAAATATTATAAAAATCATTTGCAGCATAAAGCGATGATACTGTAGCTGTAACAATACGGTTTAGCGCTCTTTCATCACGAGATTCGTAATCTTTTTTAACTTTTGTGATGTTTGAAGAAGCATTGTTTCTAAAAACTTTATCACATAATTCTGTGTTAATTTCAAGCTCATCAACCCTATCCGGTCTTCTGATAAAATCAGAAGCTCTTTTTAAAAACGGCTGTTTATCAGTTAAGTCAACTGTAGGACGAATAAATTCTTCAATAATATCTAATGCTTTATCAAATGCTTTTTGATGACTTTTTCTTTTAACCCATTTATCCATAAAGCCATCTGGCTTATATTTTACATTTAATTTTTTAGCAGTAGCATCAGCAAGCCTTATTGGAATATCAATAATTGCTTCTGCTGTTTTTAGTAAATCTTGCCCGATTGTACGGTTTTTATATATTAATTTATCGCCTTCATGTTTAATATTTTCTGCTTCACCAAGTATATTTGAAAAATACCCTTTTCCAAGAGTATCATCAATGCGGCTAATCATTTCATTTGCATTTTCAAAAACAACCATAGCGGTCTTTTTGTTAATCTTTTGAGTAATATTAGCACCAAAATTCAAATCTTTTTTAAAAGGTGTGCTATTGCTGCCATTTAATTTTTTGGTTGATTGGCTTTTATATCGTAAACTATTAAACTGTCCGGCACTTATATTCATAATTCTCAGTGAATATCGGAATTAACCAACACTTTCATTCACACTTCTACACTACCATAACAAAACGCATGAATAAAATAAATTGCTTCAAAAGTTAAGTTTTTTATATTTTTGTTAATAATTTGTATTAAAGAAAAAAATATTTTATCTTTTTAATATGGATAAGTTGGGTAAAATATTAATAGTTGACGATGAAGCCATGGTCACCAAAACTCTTTCTATGCTTTTAGGGCTTGAAGGGTTTTCTAATGTCGTGACTTTTGATAACCCGATTGACGCCCTAAAGCATTTAAAAGAAAACGAATTTGATTTAATTATTAGCGATTTTATCATGCCTCAAATGAATGGCATTGATTTTTTAGAAAACGCTAAAAAATTCCAAAAAGAAGTTTCAACTATTCTTTTAACAGGTTATGCTGATAAAGAAAACGCAATTAGAGCAATAAACGAAATTGGGATTTTTAAATATATCGAAAAACCTTGGGATAATAACAATTTAATAATCAATATCAAAAATGCTTTAACTCAAACAAGGCTTAAAAAAGAACTTGATAAAAAAATTAAAGAATTGGAAATTGCCAACAAAAAACTTGAAGATTATTCAAAAAACCTTGAAGAAACTGTTCAAAAAAGAACGCTAGAGTTAATACAAGCAAATTCAAAGCTTAATGCAATAATTACAAATTGTGCTGATGGCATAATCTTATTCGACCAAGATTTAAAAATTACCGACTTAAACACTGCTTCAATTAATCTTTTTGGGCAAAATAAAAAAGATTTAATTTCAAAAAACTTGTTTGAATTGGTTGTAAGCGAAAGCAAACAGTTCAATTCCAGTGAATTAACTTCCAACAGTAATATATTTTTAAGAAATTATAGCTTAATTAACTACAAAAAAGACATCAAAATCCCTGTTGAAATAAGCATTGCATCCGTAAATGATGATAAAAACAACTTTTATGTTGCGGTTATTAGAGATTGCACATATCAAAAAGAAACCGAAAGGTTAAGAGACGATTTCATTGCAACTTTAACACATGACTTAAGAACGCCATTATTAGCAACAATTTCAGGACTTGATTTTGTCCTTGATGAGTCATTAGGAACTGTAACAGAAAAACAAAACAATCTTTTTGAAGCAATGAAAAAAAGCTCCCAAGATATGCTGGGGCTTGTTAATACGCTATTAGAAGTTTATCGATATGAAGCAGGCAAGACATATCTTTGCAAAACAAAATTTGATATTTTAAAACTTATCCAAGAATGCACTGACGAGCTTAAAGTATTGGCGCAAAATTCAAATATAGAGCTTAAAATCAATAAAGATTGCGATGAAATTTTCATTAATGCCGATAAAAATGAAATAAGAAGAGTAATAATTAACCTATTAGGAAATGCTATTAAACACTCGCAAAATAGCACACTGGTGCAAATTAACGCAATCAAAAAAGAAAAAGATTTTTCGCTTGATGTAATAGACAATGGCATTGGTTTATCAGAAACAGATTGTGCAAAATTATTCAACAGATTTTCCCAAGGAACAAACCAAAAACGCTCCAGCTCGACTGGGCTTGGGCTTTATTTATCAAGGCAAATAATAGAAGCACATGATGGAAAAATTTATGTAGAATCAGAATTAAACAAAGGCTCAAAATTTGGTTTTGAACTTAAAAACACAATAAATGATTGTAAGGTAATATTATGACGGACAAAAAAATAAATATTTTACTAATTGAAGACCATGAATTCACCAGATTAGGACTTGCAATGAAAATTGAAAACACTCCTAATTATAACCTTGTAGCGCAAGCGTCAGATGGCGTTGAGGGTGTTATTATGGCGCAGCAATATAATCCAGATGTAATCTTGATGGATATAGGTTTACCTAAAATGGATGGAATCACGGCAACAAGAAAAATCAAAGAAGAACTAAAGCTTGATTGCGCCGTTTTAATGTTCACATCAAGAGATTCAAAAGAAGATATCTTCGCTGCTTTTAAAGCAGGAGCTGATGGATACATTATGAAAGATTCAAGCTCTGAAAATTTAACAAATGCAATCGATACCGTTGCAACTCGTGCTGCTTGGATTGATTCTCAAATTGCAAGGGTGGTTTTATCAAATATTCAACATGAAAACGATATTCAAACATCAACAAACAAAAATCAAAAAGAAGCAAACAAAAAATATGGCTTAACAAAAAAAGAATTAGAAGTTCTATCTTTAATTGTTGATGGGCTTTCTAATCAAGAAATTTCAGAAAAACTTTTTGTTTCGATTTCAACAACAAAAGCCCATGTTCATAATATCTTGCAAAAATTATACTTAACAGATAGGACAAAAGCGGCAATTGTTGCCCTTAAAGAGGGGTTGGTTTAATGAAATTATCAAAAATAATTTTATTATTTATGATAATTTGTGCAATAAATCCTGCTTTTGCTTTTGATATTAAAAACATAAAAGAAACAACCAAAAGTAAGCTTGAAAAAATAAAACCATTCAAAAAGAAAACACAAGAACCAAAACCCAAAATGGTAGAAACTCGTGCCGAATGGGAAACTGAAGCACAAAATATTCCGCTTTCAGATAGAGAAATTAAAAAAGAAAAACCACAAGTTGATACTAAAAAATATAACATTCCAGAAACAAGATATATTTTTGAAAGATACAATTTTCCGCAAGGTACAAAAAAGCTCAATATTGAAGATATTAAATCAAAGCTATATCTTCGCCCCTATTTAGTTGCTGACAGCAATTGTGAATATGTAGCATATCCATATTATTTCTATTCTCCAAACACAAATCAAATTTCTTCTAATTTTTATGTTGAAAAATTAGATTTATCTAAAACTAAAAAAAATCGAATTTTAGATTATAACCACACACAAGACGAGCGTTTTCCAATCATTGAAGCAGGCACAAAAGAAACATATCAAGACCTTTTTAATGGTTTAACTTTGGTTGATTGGAACAAAGATTCAACAAAACTTTTAATTAAAGAGCAAATTGGTTCAACTCGAAATGGAGTTTATAAAACCTATCTTTACGTGCATTTTATCGCAAGCGACATTGAAAACAGTTACACTATTAAACTTTTAGATTTCGACGAAGCAATTAAACACTATTTCATCGATTGGGAAAACAAACAAATTGTAAAATATCGATATGATATCACTCCACTTGGTTTTAGCGCTGAAAACGACAATATGATTGTTGCACTGTGTCATGTTTTTGATAACGATGGAAATAAAATTTTTCTTGGCGCTTGGGGGTATGACCTTAAAAACAAGCAAACAATTTTAATTTCAAAAACAAACCCATCACAAAACATAAGCATAAATGGCTTAATTTTAAAAGAAATTTATGATTAATCAAATGTCTAATTAATCTATTCTTTTTAAATCATAAAATTGTAAAATGAGATTAATTAAACATTTTTTTATATATATTATTTTATTGCTTACTTTTGGCTGCTCAAATGAAGAAAAAATAATGAGCGTCGATTATATTAAATTTCAAAAAGATTTCAATAAAAAAGAATTTTATGGAAGAATAAAAGCACAAAATAGCTCACTTTTAAGCTTTCAAGCAGAGGGAAAAATAAACTATCTTCCCTATACAAAAGGTGATTTTATTAAAAAAGGAGATGTAATCGCAAGGCTTGATGGAACGCTTTATTCTATTAAAAAAAGCGAAGAACAAGCAAAACTGGAGCGTTTTATAATAGAACAAAATAAACAAAAAAGTTCATATAAAAGATTAAGCATGCTTCATAAAGAAGGTGCAATTTCAGATAACGACTGGGAAAATGCTTATTATGAATTAAAAACACTAGATAAAGACATTAATTCTCAAAAAGAAAAAATAAAATATATTGAAAAAGAAATCAGCTACAATATTCTTCAAGCTCCTTATGATGGTTATATAGCAGAAAAATTAGTCGATGTTGACTCATACGTTAAAATCGGCACACCTGTTATTAATTTTATTTCATCATCAGGGGTTCAAGTTGAAATAATGGTGAACGAAGACACCATAAACGAGCTTAAGCTAAACAATTCCGTACAGATTAAAGTGCAAAATAGTATTTACCAAGGAAAAATAGAACACATTTCAAAATCGAGCATAAATTCAGGAGGCTATTTAATAAAAATCTCAATTAATGCTAGCACAGACAAACTAAAAGAAGGAATGAGCGCTATTGTTGAGCTAAATTCTGATAATGAAATTGCAACTCTCCCTCTAAATTGCATATTTGAAGAAAATAATCAAAAATTTATCTATAAAATCATAAATATTAAAAACGAAATAGGAGAAATTAAAAAAGAAAACATAACCACAGGAAAAATCATAAATGATAAAATTGAAATTTTAAAAGGCATTAAAGAAAACGATATTGTTATTATTGGAAATTTTATTCAAAACCCAAAGATTAAAAAAGTTAGATTATGAAAAAAACTATTCTTTTAATTATATTTTTATTGATTTTTATATTTTTAAATACAAACAAAGGTTATCAGTTTAAAATTGAGATGAAAACCGAAAATTTATCCACTAATGAAATTGATAAAAATATTGCAAAAAATATTGAAAGAAAACTTTTAAACATTAAAGAAATAAAAGATATTGTTCTTTTTTCAAATGAATTTGGCTGCAATATTTATATTAAACTTTTTCCTTTTTATTTTCAAAAAGAAAAAATTCTTCAAAAAATAACAAATGAAACTGAAAATTTTTCAAAAGATTTTAAAGAAATAAAAAATATAAATTATATTGATAATTATGACCAAAATTACCAATATTTTATTGTAATCACTGCAAAAAACAACTATTTTAAACTCAAAAAAATCGCCGATGAAACACTTAATAAATTGCTAAATTCAAAAATAGTAAATGATATAAAAATATATGGCTTACAACAAAAAGTAAACTATATCTATTTTAATTCAAGCGACTTATTAAACTATAACTTTGAAATTGAAGATATAAAAAATATAATTAAAAATCACAACCAAACTAAAAATAGCTTAATTAACAATAAAAAAGAAAGCTTTTATCCAACAAACATTGAAAACAAAATCAAATCCATTGAAGATATTAAAAAAATAACCATTAATTTTAAAGATAAAAATTTTACAACAAATTTTAATAACATTTTTAAAATCGAACAAAAAACTAAAAACCCAAAAGAAAATAACATAATTTTCAATAACAAAGACGCTATAGTTTTAGTAATTTCTAAAAAATTTTACTGCCCAATTTTTCTGCTTGAACAAATTTTAAAAAAAGATAATGACTATGAAATTTCAATTTTAAATATTAAAGACTATAAAAAAATAGATTTATTTTTTAATGATAATTATCAAGCGCAAAATTTTGAACCTATAAATAACAATGATTTATATTTTTTCAATAAATCTCCACACAATAAAAATGAATTCAATGAATCAATCAAAAACAGACTCACAATTTATACAAAAAATCCAAATAAATATATAAATTTAGCCTATAATAACACCTTTTTAACTCCGTCAAAAAATCTACAAATAAACTATGAAATAAATAATTACAAAATTAACGAATATAATTTATCAAATAAAGAAATTTTTAATGCCTTAATAAGTCAAAGTGAGGGTTTAATTTGTGATTATTATTATCAAAATGGTGATGAAATTGAAATAATTTTAAAAAATAATAATCAAGATAATTTCATTTACTCTAAAAAATATAAAATACTTATAAACCTAGATGAAATTACAAAAAGCAACTTGCAGCAAGAATATTTTATACTTTCAAGAAAAAATGGAAAAATTTATCCTATAACATTCAAAAACCCCGCTTTGTAAACCAAAGCGGGGTTTAAATACTCCAAATCCGCTATTCTTCTCTCTCTTAATAAAATCTTTCGATTTTTCAATTATTTTACACGGAAGTTAATCATTGCTTTGTGGTTAACTGCGATTAATTCCATTGAATTCCAAAATTGGTTAGGGTCAATTGTTGATTTTGCTTCTAGGTTTACAGTTACTTTAGAAGAATAAA
>SUTT01000045.1 GCA_015152565.1 Cyanobacteria bacterium SIG27 | reverse complement strand
TTATGCAGGTCAAAAAAAATTTGGTTTTACTTCCTGCTGCGACCCATTCCATTTTGAAATCTATTTGATTTCAGCCGCATTTTCTACACTATCACGTCAATATTTTTTGTCAAATGTTTTATTTGAAAATTTTAAAAGAACTTAATGTTCTGTTGGGAATTACTCAAAAGGTGAATTTGATAATTGAGTTGTTAATCTCGTGAAATGTACAACCAAACTAAATCGCTTGGGTAATTATTATATTACGACATCAAAAAATAAAATCAAGTATCTTTTTTAATTTTTTATTTTTATCTTTTTAAAGATACTGAACATTATCTCTATTCAAGACAATATTCTTCCCAAGAAGAATTAATTAAATCTCGTTCTTTGATTTTCTTGGCTTCTTTAACCCAACAATCTTTTGTTTTAATTCTTACTTCAAAACAAGTTGAACAATGATTACAAAAAGCAGCAGCAATGCTAGAAAAATGCCTTCTTGATGGATGCTCTTCAAAAGCATCGTATGCAATTTCTTCTTCATGACGAAGATAAGTTTCATCTAAATTAATTTTTAATTTAATAGGAATAAGCTCTATTTTCTTGCACTTTGGGCATTTTTTAACAGTGAAATATTTGGTTAAAATTAAGCCCTCTCGCTCATCATAATTTCTTGCATCATTCGCAAAATTAACAACTGTAAGAAAAATTTCGTTTTCATATTGCGACTCGCAGTATGGATTAATTTGCCCTATCCCAATTATTTCAAAACTTTCAATTGCAACATCTCTAATTGCCCATGCCTGCAATTTATTTTTTGGTGTTAAAAAATCAAACATAAAACTATAATACTATATTTTATCTTTTTGGGTAGTAAATTTACAAAGAATTATACAGTTGGGTAAGATCCAAGCATTTTGTAATAGTTACAAGTTTCTTTTATTTCATCAAGAGCATTTATTATATCATGCTCGCCCTTATCAATATCTGCAAAAAAATTATACTCACCAAAAACTTTTTTTGATGGGCGAGATTCAAGATAAATTAAATTTAAACCATGCTTTTTAAAAATTTCTAATATTTTAAGCAATGCTCCAGATTCGTTTTTAGTATTAAAGACAATTGAAGTTCTAGTGTTTTGAGCTATTTTTATTTTGTTTTTTGAAACTAAAATAAATCTTGTTTTATTTTCCTTATAATCTTGAATATTTTTTTCTAACAATTTCACATTATCATCACAATCAACAAAACAAGAGGCAATCGCACCATAGGTTTTATCTTTATCTTTTAACTCTGAAAATGCATGCGCCGTTGACGCTGTGTTAATTAAATTAATATTTTCATCAAAATTTTCTAATATATATTTTTGACACTGCGCTAAAGCTTGCGGATGAGAAATAATATTTTTAATATCTTCTTTTAAACCTTTCGAATAAAGACAATGATTTATTTCAATTTCAAGTTGTGCTCGAATTTGAACATCGCTTTCATAAAGACAATCTATTGTAGGGCGAACAATTCCCTCGATTGAATTTTCAATTGGCAAAAGCGCAAAAGAATCTTCTTTTTCAACAATATCAACAATTTTAGCTATAGTTGAAATTGGAATTAACTCCAAATTAAGATTTAAAACTTTTTTAAACTTTATCGCCGCTTGCTCGCTATACGTCCCTTTTGGACCAAGAAAATACAACTTTTTCATCTACATTTGCCTTTGAATATCTCGCTGAATATCTTTTTTCTTTAAACTATCTCTTTTATCATAAAGTTTTTTACCTTTAGCAAGAGCGATTTCAACTTTTACCCATTGAGATGAAAAATACATTTGCACTGGAACAATTGTGTATTTTTCTTGTTTAACTTTATTTAAAATTTTTAAAATTTCTTTTTTATTTAAAAGAAGTTTTCTATCACGACGGGGCTCATGATTATATATATTTCCAAATTCATAAGGTGAAATATGGCAATTTATTAAATATGCTTCAAGATTATCGGTAATTTTAACATAGCAATCTTTTAAATTAGCGCCATTTCTTCTAATGGACTTAATCTCAGTTCCTAATAACGCAATTCCTGCTTCAAATTTATCAAACAAAAGGTAGTCAAAATATGCCTTTTTATTTGACGAAATTAACTTATTCCCTTGTTTTTTATCATTTGCCATAAGGAAAGTATAGCGCAAGAATGAATTATTTTACAAGAGCAGATAAATGAATTATTTACCATCTAAAAACGCCTGCATATAATCCGCAGGCGCCTAGAAATTTAATTAAACAATTATACATTTTCTTTTTCAAATTTTTCCATAAAATCAACTAACGCTTGAACTCCCTCAATTGGCATAGCGTTATAAATTGATGCCCTCATGCCGCCAACTGAGCGATGTCCTTTTAGTTGAACAAGCCCTGCATTTTTAGCTTCTTCTATGAATTTTTTATCTAATTCATCTGAACCTGTTACAAATGGAACATTCATTAATGAGCGAGAAGATTTTTCAACAGTTCCTTTGAACAATTTTGAATTATCAAGAAAATCGTAAAGAATTTTTGCTTTTTTCTCATTATATTCTTTCATAGCTTTTAAGCCACCTTGCTCTTTAAGCCATTTAAATACTAAACCGCAAATATAAATGCCATAAGCTGGAGGTGTGTTATATAAGCTATCATTGTCCGCATGGGTTTTATAATTCAACATTGTAGGGCACCAAGAAGGCAAGTCATCTCTTAATAAATCTTCTCTGATGATTACAATTTGAACACCAGCTGGGCCAACATTTTTTTGAACACCTGCATAAATTAAACCATATTTTGTAACATCAACCGGCTCTGATAAGAAACAAGAAGACATATCTGAAACTAAAATTTTGCCTTTTGTGTTTGGTAATGTATGGAATTTTGTACCATAAATTGTGTTGTTTTCACAAATATAGACATAATCAGCGTCAGGCGAAATATCTAAATCAGAACAATCTGGAATGTATGAAAAAGTTTTATCTTCGCTCGTTGCGATTTTATTAATTTTACCGTATTTTTGAGCTTCTTGATATGCTTTTTTTGCCCATTGACCGGTAACGATATAATCTGCAACGCCATTTTTCAATAAGTTAATTGGAACCATTGAAAATTGCAAATGTGCTCCGCCTTGCAAAAATAAAACTTTATAGTTATCTGGAATATTTAATAAATCTCTTAAATCTTTTTCTGCTGTTTTAATAATATTGTCATAAGTCTTAGAGCGATGGGACATTTCCATAACACTCATACCTGAATTTTGATAGTTTAACATTTCATCTTGTGCTGTTTTTAAAACTTCAAGAGGTAATACAGCAGGACCTGCTGAAAAATTGTAAACTCTTTGTTGCATCATTTTCTTTCCTTATTATTCTTGTTTATTAATTTTACACCAGTCAATCTATTTTAATATCATTTGTTAAGCATTTTTAAAATTAAAAATGCGAGCCTAAGACTCGCATTTACTGAACAATTTTTAATACCTGTTCAGGTAAACTCCTATATAGTTTTCCACTTTTGTTCACTGCAACTACTTTAACAGTAGCTTCAATGTACACTTTATCTGACTTTTCGTCTTTTATTATTTGTTGAAAAGTTACGTAAAATCTTCCTTGGTCAACCACACAAGTTTCAACAACAATCTCGTCTTCTAACTTTGCGGAATTCTTATATTTAATATTTATTTCTGCCACAGGCAGAACAATATCATTTTCTTCTAACTGGCTTAGTTTGTAGCCTGCTTGTTCGCAAAGCATTACTCTTCCCATTTCAAGCCATCTTAGATAGCTTCCATGCCATACAACGCCATAGGCATCAGTATCTGAGTAAAATACTTTTATATTGAAAGCATGCTTCATTTCTCTATTTTATCATAAATAAAGTTTCGCAAAATATTTTCTTTTAAAATATAAAATGACAATATTATATATGTTTGCTTTAAAAATCTTAATATTTAATTTACGAGCTAAAAAAAATAGCTATAATTAAATTAATGAAAAAATTAAACATTGCTTTTATTTGGCATTTTCATCAGCCGAATTATCAACAAAACTACAACAGTGATTTTCTATTGCCTTGGGTGCGCTTGCACGCTTCAAAAGATTATCTCGACATGTTGAAAAGGATTGATTTATTTCCTCAAATTAAGTTGAATTTTAATTTTTCACCAGTTTTATTGTCTGCTTTACAAAAATATTTGGCAGGTTTTCAAGATTTACACCTAAAGCTTCTTTTAAAAGATGAAAACGAATTAACTGAACAAGACAAAATTTTTATTCTTAACAATTATTTTGACTTAAATTATAAAAATATGGTTTTAAAAAGACCATATTTTACAGCATTATTCAACAAAAGAGCAAATGCAAAAGAATTAAAAACATCAATGTTTTCTATTAATGAATATATTGATGTAATGACTAATTATACTCTTTGTTGGATTGATGAATATTTTATAAAAGATTATCCTGAATTAAATTATCTTTTTGAAAAAGAAAAAAACTACACTTTAGAAGATAGAAAAAAAATATATGAAATTCAGCTAGATATAATCAAAAGAATATTATCTGAATATAAGGAATATCAAGATAACAACAAAATTGAAGTATTAACAAGTCCTTTTTATCATCCAATTTTACCTCTTTTGCTTGACTTTAGAGGTAAAGAAATTAAAAACTATGAAAACTTACCTCAAAATTATTCAAATAACACGGATGCCACAGCTCAAATTGAATTGGCAATTGAAAAATATCAAGAAATATTTGATAAAAAACCAAAAGGTATGTGGCTTTCTGAACAATGCATTTGCTCTAAAACAGCAGATTTACTATCAAAATGCGGCATAGATTGGTCAGTAGTTGATGAGGGTATTTTATCTAAATCTATTAAAAAAGAATTCATGAGAGATTTTGAGGGGAATCTTGAAAATCCTTATGATTTAATGGCAAATTATCAAACCAAAACAAAACACCCACTAAACCTTGTTTTTGCAGATTCGTTTTTTGCAAACTTACTAAACTTTGGGTATGGAAACTATGATTCTCAAATTGCTGCTAATGATTTATATGAAAAAATTAAAACCATTCAGTTTAAACTACAAAATTCTCCAAAAGAAAATCACATTCTAACAATTGCGCTTGACGGTGAAAATTGTTGGGAAACATATCAAAATGATGGCGGCGAATTTTTAAACGCTTTATATAGTTTAATTAACAATGATGATAGCCTTGAAACCGTTTTAGTTGGCGATTTTATCAAAAAAAATCAAAGCGAAAAATTAGAAACCTTGAAATCAGGTTCTTGGATTAATCGCAATTTTGATCTTTGGATTGGTGAACCTACTAAAAACGTTGCGTGGTTATATCTTGAAAGCGTATCAAAAGACATAGAAATATATTACCAAGAACAGCTTTCCGAGCTAAAAGATAAAGAAGAAATCAAAAAATTAAACGAAAAATTCAAGCTAGCACACAGGGAGATTTTAATCTCTCAAAGCTCAGACTGGTATTGGTGGTATGGAAAACCAAACGAATCTAAATCGGATAGCATTTTTGATTTTCTATTCAGAAGCCATTTGATGAATGCTTATGAAATTATGGATTTACCAATCCCTAACTATTTAACAATGTCGTTAGCTAATGTAACAAATAAATCTTTAAGAAATCCAACAAAACAAATTTCGCCAAGATTAATTTGCGATACTAATGACGAACTAAAAGAGTGGGAAAATGCAGGTTTTATCTTTATTCCAGATAGACCAACTTCAAATATTTCAAGCTTGATTAAAAACATTTATTTTGGAAATGATAACGAATTTGTTTATTTTAGATTTGAATTAAACAGAAATTCAGTTAAAATGGCTTATGAAAGTATTCAAAATCAAATTGCAATTTACTTTTCAAATGAAGATGAAATATATCTTTCTCCAATTCGTTTTGTAAGCAAAAATGAAAACATTTACCCAATTTTAATGAATCAATTTTCTCGTGAAGTAAGATTTGTTTTTGATAGCAATAAAATTTCAAGGCTATTTTTCAATAAATCTTGCCAGTATGGCTTGTGGAGCCAAATGCTTTCTAAAAAATCAAAAATCGCATACAAAGAAGTAATTGAACTTAAAATTCCATTTGAAGATTTAGGTGTTAAAAAATACGGATTTTCTTTCTGTATTATAGATTCAACAAATGAATTGATTAACGAAGTTTACCCACAAGATGTTGTAATTAGTATATAGGGTGAAAGATTTTTCAGCCAAAGCCTTGCAATGACAGGTTGTTAAAACAATCACGAGGTTCATCATTGCAAAGGCAAAACTCAAAAAATCTATTTTAAAAACCTATTTTTCAAACACACCAAAAAAAGGAGAGAAATTATTCTCTCCAACACGATTAAAAATAACATGAAAATTTATCTAACAATTACAGTATATGAAACACATCTTGCCGCAAAAGCCCAATTTAAATTATCAACTTGTTTTATATTCATTGTTGCTGCATCAACCATTTCATAATAACGAAATACGCCCAGACCTTCATCCCATATCCAATGTCTTGATGGCCAGCAATCATTGCCATCATTATCGTCATAAGCATGTACACAACTGGTGTTTCTATTTTTACATTGCAACACGTTACCTCCTGCAGGATTTGTTGTACAAAAATTTAACTTATTTTCATCTGCAAAAAACACATCTTTCAATGCAGATATGTTTGCTTTCCACCCATTTACCATATCAATATTTGGCAATTGCCAACTAAAGTGTCGTGCACCAAATGGTGTCCAAAATACACAAGAATGATGAGCTGGATGAAATCCCATAACAGGACGGTATTGTTGATGTCCCCTTAAATGAGGGCAATCAGCAGTTCCTGAAGTGCTTGTTTGTCCCGTCCAACAACATTGCGAATCTCCAGTACAAGTTGAGGCACTAGAATCCCCAACCCCTCTAATTGCAGCTGTGTAAGGATTATTAGGACCAGCATTGTATATTGGAGGACCCCCTGAAACCCCAACATCAAATTTCGATACACACAAGTTGACTTTACTGTCACCATTGTATTTTTTTTCAACAAAAATTGCATTATATGGATCACAATCTGCTTGTTTTTCAGGTTGACCATAACGCAAAGTTGCAACACAGGAACCACTATTTAAAATATACCCATCAGCACAAGCATAACAAGTTTCACCAGCTGTATTTTTATTACATAATATACAATTAGCATCAACATTAGTGCAGCTTGCAACAACAGTATGAGGGTCAGAACTACAAGTTCCGCTTGCATTTACGTGGTATTTTTTAGAACAAGCAAGGCATTTTCCATTAGAACAAGCAACACATTTTGAATGAATATCACTACAAGCTGTATCGCTCCAAACTGGAATATTCGGGTCAACAATACAACTTGAACCAGATAAAATATATCCATCATCACAAACTACACAAGTGTTTGATAAACAAAGTGCGCAATTTGTAACAGAACAACTAGAAACCAAAGGAGTGGTTGAGCTGCATTGTCCACTTGAATTAACATAATATCCATCTGCACATTCTATACATTTATTTGATAAACAAGATGTACAATTTGCAATGCCACATGCATTTGCACCTGTTGTTGGTGTTATTAATGGAATTAATTCACACGCCGTTGCATCTGAATTAACTTGATAACCACTTTGGCAAGTTATGCATATATTTTGACTGCATGCTACGCAGTTTGCTATCGGGCAATTTGCTCCTGTTGTAATTGATAAACCAATGGAACCTGAACCTCCACCAGTAATTGTGATACCTGCGGATGAGAGTTTTTTGGTGATTACTGGAGCTAAGGCTGCCGTGATAAGACTTACCATTATTAGAGCGACTAATATCTCTACTAATGAGAATGCTATTTTCTTTTTCATATTTTTTAAACCGTATTAAACTATTTGAAAAATATTTTAGTACATTCTTGTCCTATTTGTCAATTGAAAAAGACATTGTTATTGTTTATAAAGTAATATCAATGTCCTAAAATTTATTAATTAGTTAGATAAGGATTGATAATGCTACTAGAAACTGACAAGACAATTTTAGGAAAAAAATTTAAATTTTATAGAAAAAATTTACACTTAACACAATTTCAATTGGCAGAACTTGTCGGGTTAAATGAAAAACAAATTTCAAGAATTGAAGCAGGGCAAAATTACCCCACATATACAACTTTTGCTAAATTAATCAAGGTTTTAAATATTAATATTTCGGAATTTATTCAAGAAGACAATCCTCATTCAAGACAACAAAAAGAAGACTTGATAACTATGATTAAAAAATCATCAGATTTTGAATTGAAATTATATACTGATGTTGTAAAATCAATTAAAAAGAACTTAAAGAAAGTGAAATAAGAAAAAAAATGTTTATATTAAATAACCCATACGTGTCTGATTTTTTAGTTGAAACAATCAAAAAAAATAAATATTCCGTTTTGGATAATGAAATTTCAAGACATTTTTTTGACAAAGACGAATTAACAACAAAAGGAAGCGACGAAAAATTTTATTCAAATTCCGAAAATGCTATCGATTGGATTATTGAAAACTATCCAAATTCACCTACAGCAAGAATGATAAAGTTATCTAAAGATAAAATTTTATTTAGAAAAATGTTATCTAGAATTTATCCTAACTATTTTTTCAAAGAAATTACATTAGAAGAATTTAAAAATTTAGACCCCAAAAGCCTTAAATATCCTTTCATTTTGAAACCAAGTGTTGGATTTTTGAGTTTTGGAGTTTATCCAATTAAAAATGAAGATGATTTTAAAAAAATTATTTTAAAAATTGATGAAGATATTAATAATTTTAAAGATGTTTTCCCAACTAGCGTTGTAAACTGTTCAAAATTTATCATTGAAGAAATGATAGAGGGTGATGAATATGCACTTGACGCTTATTTTGACGAAAATGGAAAAGCGGTTATTTTAAACATATTTAAACATCCATTTTTTGATGAAAACGATGTTTCAGATAGAATTTATTACACTTCTAAAAAAATTATTCAAGATAATTTAGAAAAATTTCAAGAATTATTAGATGATATTGGAGAAATTGGCGGTTTTAGGAATTATCCATTTCATCTTGAATTAAGAGCAAACAAAAAAGAGGTTATTCCAATTGAAATTAATCCGCTTCGCTTTTGCGGTTGGTGCATAACAGATATTGCTCAAAATGCTTGGGGAATTAACGTTTATGAATATTATATGGAAAATAAAATTCCAAATTGGGATGAAATATTAAAAAACGCAAGTGACGACTATTTTTATTTCACGATTGGAGATGTTGATAATTCAATTGATAAATCTAAAATTAAAATCAACTATGAAAAATATTTAAAAAATATTTCAAACCCTTTAGTAATAAGAAAAATCGACTACAAAACTAAACCCGTTTTTGCAATTGTTTTTGCTAAAACTAATAATAAAAAAGAAATCGAAGATATTCTAGCCCTAAATATGAAAGATTTTATTGAAGAGGAAAAACAGTAATTCCTTTTAAGTTATAATTTTTAGCATATTGAATAATTGTATCAACATCTTCAATTGTATGATGTTTTTTCAATAATATTGTTTTTGAAATCCCACCATCAAGATATTTTTGAGCTATTTTCATTGTATTTAATTCATCTTGATAAGTTACCTCATTTCCAATAGGGTCTATTGATGGAGTTGTCTTTAAAATTCTGCTTGTTGCGCCAGAGGGTGAAATGCACAATTTAAAATCATTGGAATTTTCTTTTATTATTTTAAGAGATTTTTCCAGTATATCAAGTGCCTCATCTGAACCATAATCCAATTTCATTTGATTTAATAAATCTTGGTAACCCAAAATACTAATAAAGCCCTTGGGCGCAATCTTTTTTAGAGCCAAAGATAAAACATTAGCACTTTTTGATAAAAGTTTAAAATCAAATTCTTTTTTATAAAATTTAGATAAATTAATTTGCCCCAAAGTTAAACCCTGTCCAGCTTTTAATTCAGCAGCAGCACAACAATCGCAAAGGAAATTTTTATTATTTGAAAAAATCACCCCTGGTTCACCCGATGTTTTCATTGAATTAACTAGCGTTTTATAAGTTGGATTTTTAAAATCCAAAACAAAATCATCATCAATTATTACGGACAAATTAAAACACCAATTTGTATAATCTCTATTATCTTTTAAAGTAATAAAATCAACTATTTTTGGATGATTTATATCTAAAAGGGCAATACTTGCAGGAGGGCGCTTAACTTTTAATTCCATGGATTTTAAATAACTATTAATTTCTTTTAAAATTTCAACAGGATTAGAAAACTTTGAAAAATTAAAACCCATACCAACGCCAGCGTTAATGTATTCATCTAATAAATCTAAACTTTTAAATTGTAGAGCTATAGCGCTTTTTGGGTTAGATAAATTCATATAAGCACTTGTTGATAGAGCAATATAGCCAGATTTAAGCAAAGTAGAAAAATCATCTTTTAAATTAAAATCAATAAAAATTTCAGCCGAAATTTCATCAAAAAATTCGTTTATGTCTTTATTTTGCTGAATTATTTTTCTTTTATATAAAATTGATAAATCAAACATTATAAGTTTTTTAAATCTTGAGTAGCGTCGAGTTTTTTAACTAACGCTTTTATATCACCTTTAAGTTTAAAATATTCTTGGAATTTTTTTGTAGTTCTAATATTAAAACTTCTGCCATTTTTATCTTTAGAGCGAGAAATTAAGCCTTGTTCAAGTAGTTCTGCAATGTGTTCATAAGCGCTTGGACGAATTTCTTTTAAATATGATTGTCTGATTGGCTCTTTTAGAGCAATTACTGTTAAGGTTTTAATAACGGCAGGAGAAAGTTCAACGGGACACAATTTTTCAACAATATCCATATGTTCTGCTTTGACTTGGATAATGTAACCATCTTCATCATCAATTTCTAGTGCACCTTCTCTAGATGAATAATCAAACATTAAATCAAGTAATGCTTCTTGAGCCACTTCTTCTTCAATACCCAAAAGTTCAGCAATTTCAATTGGTTGCATGGCTTTAGATGTGATAAATAATATTGCTTCAATTTTCGATTTTAAATTTTCAGTTTCCATTATTCTTCCTCATCTTGCTTTTCTTCTGGCGTTGCTTTTTTAACGAATAATTTTCCATAAAACTCTTCTTGATATAGTTCATATTCTTCTTCACGAGTTAAGAACAATAGCGCAATATATGCTGAGCTTCTATCAAAATTTAATAAGCAAAGCTCTCTTAATTCGATATTTTCTTCTCTTTCTAAAATTTGAGCTAAGTTTTGGCGCATTCTTTCAACTACTTCTTCAACATATTCATCATGCGCCAATTCTTTAATTTGGTGTGCTTTAAGCGAAGCGTAGTTTCTAACTCTTCTTTCTTTTCTATCAAGAGCCGATTTAATTGCGTATTTTTTTTCTAATTCTTCATAAAATTGAATATGACGAATTAAGTCTTTCAAAGTTACGTTTCTTTTTCGATTTAAACGAACAGAAGTTCTTCTTTGCAACACTTCATCAAACGATACAACGTTATTTGTTGGAATGTGCATTTGTTCAAAATCATCATCAGAAAAATTATCATCTTCAAAATAATCCAACGGTTCAACTTCAAAGTCGTTAATTGAAATACCTTGAAAAATATCGGATTTAATTCTCAATAAAGTTGATGAAAATAATAACGCTTTTCCAACCGAGCGCAAATTGTTTTGCTTAAGCTCTGAAATTCGAGCCATGTATTTATCGTATAAATCAACAATATCAATATTCCATGGGTCAATTTTACCCATGCGAACAAGGTCTAAAATGATTTCAATCGCATCTGTTTGAACGTCTTTTTTTATGCCTGATTTAGAAATAAATTCAGTATTTCCATTAAAATCAACAGTTCCATCAAGAACCGTGATTTCATCATATAATTTTTTGTTTTCATTATAAAAATTAACTGCTTCAGACATTTTCGACCTTTATCTTATTCATCTCTTAATTTAACGCCGGAGATTTTTGTAACACCTTTATCTTTTTGAGTTACACCAATCATTCTATCTGCGTTATCTAACATTGGCTTTCTTAATGACACAACGACAAACTGCGCTGTTTTAGATTGATTTGTAATAATTGTTGATAATCTTTCAACGTTTGGACCATCCAAGTGCATATCAACTTCATCAAATGCATAAAATGGAGATGGTAAATATTTTTGAATTGCAAAAACAAAAGCTAACGCTGTTAGCGATTTTTCACCACCAGACATACCTGCAAGCTTTTGATTTTTCTTATCACGAATGTTTGCAACAAACGTCAAACCACCAGAAAATGGATCATTTTCATTTTCAAGATACAAGCTTCCAGAACCCTCGGAAATTTGTGCAAAAACTTCTTTAAAATTATTATTTATAGCATGATAAGCTTCTAAGAATGTTTCTTTTTTAAGGTTTTGATAACCATTCATGCGAGATTTGATTTCATTTTTCTCATTTTCAAGAGTTAAAACCTTTTCTTTATATGCATTTTGGCGCTCCATAACTTCATCATATTCAGTTAATGCTCTCATATTAACATCACCCAGAGCGTCCATTTTCTTTTGAAGAGAATTAATTTTTGAAGTTATTTCATCTAGAGAAATTTCTGTTTTTTCAAGCTCTTTATAGTTAATTCCAGCTTCTTCTAATTCTTTTAAAATAGCTTCAAGCATTGGTTCAAGTTCTCTTCTTCTTGCTTTGTAGCTTTCTTCTTGTTCTGCTAGCCTTTCAAGTTCATCAGTTGTTTTATTTTTAGATGTTTTTAAATTTAAAAGTTCTTCGTTTAGCTCATCTCTTTTAGCTTGAAGTTCTTTTAAGTTTTTACCAAGCTCTTCGATTTCTTTTTCTAAAGTTTCAAGTTCAACTTTTAATTCTTCAATTTCAGCTTTGAATTGTTCTTTTTCAGCTGCAAGAGCTTCGTTATCCTTGGTTAATTTTTTAATATCGTTTTCACGAGTAACAATTTGGCTTTGTTGGAATTTAATTTGATTTTGGTCTTTTTCAATATCGTTTTCTTTAGTCATTATCGCTTTTTCGATATTTTTTATTTCATCTTCAACACCAACCGTTTTTTCTCTTAATTTTTTAAGTTCACCCTCATCAATTAATTTTTCAACGGATTCTAATTCTTCTTGTTTTTCTTGAATTTTATCCATCAATTTAATGTGTTTATTTTCAATTAAATCGAGCTCTTTAGAAAGTTTTGAATTAGCTTCTTTTAAAAGTTTTAATTGCGCTTCACCCTCTTTTATAAATTCAGACGACGATTCATTGTTGGTTATTAGATTTTTAAGCTCTAATTTTGCAGAATTTAGCGCATTTAAAGATGTTGAATATTTTTGTCTAACATCTTCTAATCGACGCTCTAAATCTTTTTGAAGCTGAACAAGCTCCCTTGCTTCTTCTTCATATTTTTTCAAAGCTTTTTTGTATTTTTCAAGTTCTCTTTCTTGCGTTTTATCAAAAAGCCCTGAAGTTTTCTTTTTAGCACCACCTGTAATTAAACCTGATTTTTCTGTAATATCACCCTCAAGAGTAACTACACGATATTTTCCGGCTAATTTTTTAGCACAATTTTCATCTTCAACAACAATTGTGTCACCCAATGCAAAATAAAAAGCATCAAGATATTGATCATCAAAGTCAATTAAGTTAATTGCAAAATCAATAACGCCTTTATCTTTTGGTAGCACCATTTTTGTTGGGGCTTTTTTAATTATGCTCATAGGGATAAATGATGCTCTATCTCTTCCAAAAGAACGTAAAACCTGAATTGCGCGGTATGCAACATCTTGATCATCAACAACAATTGAAGCAGCACGAGCACCCATTGCAACATTAATTGCATCAATATATTCTTCTTCAATATCTGCTAGTTGCGCTAAAGGCTGATGAACACCAGCAATTTTTGCATTCATAACAGTTTCAATACCTGAACCCAACCCAACTGATTTATAAGCATTTTTATTAGCATCTAGTATAGCAATTCTTTTTTGAGCTTGTTGAATATTATAATAAGCATCTTCTTTTTTAGTTTTTATTTTATCTATCTCTTCAAAAGTTTTAGTTTGAATAATCTTGCATTCTTCAACTTCTGTTGTTAGGGTTTCCACTTGGGTTGTCAATTTGTCTTTTTCACTTTCAAATACTTTAGCTGAATTTAAAAGCTTATCCATTTGTTCTTTAGTGGATTTAATTTTTTCTTCATTATTTTTATAAGTATTATCAAGTGGCAACTGTTCTTTAATTAGCTGAGTTTCACTATCCTTTAATTCGTCTAGTTCTTTTCTTAATTTGTTTCTATTTTGAATGTGTTCATCTGCTGATTTATTCAAACCAGTCATTTCTGAAATAATCTTAGCTAACTCTTCTTTTTTTGCTTTTAAATCAGCATTCAATTGCTCTAGTTCTTTGTTTTTTTGCTCAATTGCAAGAGTATATTCTTCAATTTTTTGTTTTTGAACGGTTATACCATTTTTATAGCCTTCAATTGATTTCAAATTATCAAGAGTAGTTTTTTCGCATTGCGCAATAGCTGAATTTTTGCGCTCAATTGCACCCTTTTTTTCTTCTGCAGTTTTTTTAACTTCAAGTTGTTTTTCTTCGCCCTGAGCACGCACCTGAGCATTAACTTCATCATATTTTGCTTTTGTATCGTTGATTT
>SUTT01000003.1 GCA_015152565.1 Cyanobacteria bacterium SIG27 | reverse complement strand
ATCTTTTGGAGGCATTGTACAAGCTGTATGAACACCTCTCCAGCCCTCAACTTCAACAACACACATTCTGCAAGCACCGAAATCTTTTGTTAAATCAGGTCTATAGCAAAATGTTGGCACATTGAAACCATTTTTTCTAATTACTTCAAGAACGTTTCTTTCGTTTGAAAATTCACATTCTTTACCATTTATAATCATTTTTCCCATAATATTTTCCTTACTTACTGCTAATTGCTTTAAATGGACAATTGCTTACACAAGCGCCACATTTAATACATTTGTCTTGATTAATTTTAAATGGTGATTTAATTTCACCCTCAATTGCTCCAACAGGACAATTTCTTGCGCATTTTGAACAACCTTTGCATTTTTCAGCATCAATTTGATATTGTTTCATTGCACTACATACACCCGCAGGACATTTTTTATCAACAATGTGAGCAATATATTCATCTCTAAAATATTTTAGGGTTGAAAGCACTGGGTTTGGCGCAGATTTACCTAGACCACACAATGAACCATCTTTAATTGTATGAGCAAGTTTTTCTAAAGTTTCTAAATCTTCCATTTCACCCTTGCCGTCAACAATTTTTTGTAAAATTGCCAACATATTTTTTGTACCCTCACGACATGGAGTACATTTTCCACAACTTTCGTTTTGAGTAAAGCCCATGAAAAATCTTGCAACTTCAACAATACAAGTGTCTTCGTTCATTACAACAAGACCGCCTGAGCCAACCATTGCGCCCTCTTTTACCAATAAATCGTAATCCATTGGCATATCAAGATGTTCTTCCGTTAAACATCCGCCTGATGGGCCACCTAATTGAACAGCTTTGAATTTTTTGCCGCCACGAATACCGCCGCCGATATCAAAAATAATTTGACGTAAAGTCATATCCATTGGAACTTCAACTAAGCCAGTATTATTAACTTCGCCAGTCAATGCAAAAGTTTTTGTACCTTTTGAATTTTCAGTACCCATTGAGCTAAACCATTTAGCACCATTTAAAACAATTAATGGAACATTAGCGAATGTTTCAACGTTATTTAATAATGTTGGACGTTTAAATAAACCGCATTCTGCCATGTGAATATTTTTTGGACGAGGCATACCACGCTCACCCTCAATTGAAGCAATTAATGCAGAAGATTCGCCACATACAAACGCTCCAGCACCCTCTTTAATATGAATATGGAAGCTAAAATCGCTACCCATAATATTATCACCAAGATAATTTGCTTCTAGCGCTTTTTCAATTGCTATTCTTAAACGTTTAATTGCAAGAGGATATTCAGCACGAACATAGATATATGCTTCATCAGCTCCTACTGCAAAACCTGCAATTGCCATACCTTCAAGTAATCTGTGTGGGTCACCTTCCATAACAGATCTATCCATAAATGCACCTGGATCGCCCTCGTCACCATTACAAATAACGTAAGATTTTCCGCCTTTATGTCTTGAAACAGAGCGCCATTTTCTGCCAGTAGCAAATCCGCCGCCACCACGACCACGAAGTCCTGACTCTTCAATTGTTGTAATAACTGAATCTGGGTCATTTTCTTCGATAACTTTTGCTAAAGCACTATATGTTCCAACGCTAATTGCTTCTTCTAAACTTTCTGCGTTGATTTTGCCGCAATTTGCAAGAGCAGTTCTTGTTTGTTTAGCATAAAAATTAATTTCTTCTGTTTTAGCAACTTTAGTGTTTGTTGCAGGGTCAGTGTATAATAATCTTTCTACTGGTCTACCGTTAATTAAATGTTCATTGAAGATTTCTTCAACATCTTCTAATTTTACTTTTACGTATGTTGTATGCAAATCAGGAATTACAACTAAAACACCTTGTTCACAAAAACCATGACAACCAGTTGGAACAACGGTCATTTTATCATGTTTTGTTAAAGTAGAAACATTTGCTCCTAATTCTTTAAATTTTTCAATAACTTGTAAAGAACCATTTGCCATACATCCTGTACCAGAACATACAAGCACTCTTAAACCTTGAGCTTCAACGTATTGTTGAGCTTTCTTTTGTTCTTCATTTATATCTGTTTTTAAACTTACTTTTTCCATAACTATTTTCTTTCATTACTCATAAGTGTATCAATAATTGTTGAAACCGCTTGAGGAGTCATTTGCGGATAAACTTTTTCGTTTATTACGATAGCAGGAGCTAAACCGCAAGCGCCAAGACAGCTAACAATTTCAAGTGAAAACAAACCATCATTTGTAGTGAATTTACCTTTTTCAAAGTTAAGTTTTCTTTTAATTTCTTCCAATACTGGTGAAGAACCTCTAACATGGCAAGCTGTTCCATCGCACACTTTAATTTCGTATTTGCCTTTTGGCTCTAGAGAAAATTGTGCATAAAATGAAGCAACACCAAAGACGGTAGCAGGAGAAAGTTCCTCAACATGTTCTCCAATATAGGTCATAGCTTCTTCAGGCAAATATTTGTAAATTGCTTGAACTTTTTGCAACATTGCAATCAGATACGACTTGTTGTAGTTGAATGACTCTAAAATTGCATCAATTTCTTTGAAGTCAACTTCTGAAGTAATCGTCTTGTTCATTAACATCTCCACTTTCATTTCCAAGGTATTATACATATAAAATTTATCACGAATATGTTTTTATAACAATTTTTCTTTCAGTGGATTTGTTATGCAATATTTAAGGCACCTAAATGGTGCCTTAAATACTATATATGTTGATGTTCATTAAGATGAATTTTATTTATTCCCGACGCGAATAACGATAATAAAATTGAGCCAAATAACGCACTCCAAAAGCCATCAACAACAAAACCTGGGGTTACCCATCCTGCAAACATTAATAAAAACGCATTTAAAACCAAAGTAAACAACCCAAAAGTTAAAACACTTATTGGCAGCGTTAAAGTTTGAAGCAAAGGTTTAATGAAAGTATTAATTAAAGCAAGAATAACGCATACAAACATTGCCCCAAAGAAATTTTCAACTCTAATACCAGGAATAATCCAAGCAACAAAAGTTATTGCAAAAGCAAATAATAACCATCTTAAAATTAAATTCATTTTTTCTCCTTTTTATTTTTATAATGAATTTTTATCTTTTGTTTTTCATTACCTTTTTGTTTAATTTGAGCAAAAAATAATATTTAGCACCTTTATAGTGTTAATTATGAAAATATCGTTTTTGAATAGCAACTTTATTTTAAAAATTCCTCAAAATAAGAACAAAATTAAACATTTTAATTTAGCTCAAGATACAGTTTCTTTTAGCGGAAAAATAGATGTTAATTACGAAATAAAGAATCTTCCGCCTGAAGCATTTCCTTCTGAAAAATTGAGAAAATTTATGCTTCAAGAGCTAAATGATAATCCCCAAGCAGACATTGTAAGTCTACATAGGCAATATTATTCTGCTTTGCTTAGTTGCAAAACACTAGAAGAAGCAAAAAGGCAATATTCAGAGTTTGCAAATGTAATAGATGCTAAAGAATTGAATTTATCTCAAAAACCATCTAATAATATTTTTTGCCAAATTGCAAGAGGTGAAATTGAAGGCTATGAAATTAAGACGTTATCATTGGAAGTTTTAAAAAAATACTATGCACAACTTACACCTTTAAATATTGAATACATAAAAGAAAATTATAATATGTCTTATTCTGCTTTCAAAACTCTACTTTCTGGTTTAAATATCCAAATGGATAAAAGATATCTTAAATTGATTGGCTTGAAAATGAGAGCACACAATATGTCTAAAGCTTGGGAAAACCCAAGTTTAAAGGAAACAAGAAATACTACTTTTAAAAAGACAGCACAAACCACTGAATATAAAGCAAGGATTTCAGCTGCTTCAAAGAAAAGATGGGAAAATCCAATTTATAGACAAAATATGACTGAAAAAATTAGAGAACAAAGAAGAAGCCCTGAAACAAAATTAAAAACAGCTCAGATAACGGCTGAACTTTGGCAAGATGAAAATTATCGAAAAAAAATGAAAATAAATAGCTATGCTGCAGCACTTTCATGGCAAATGCATCCATCCGCAAAACAAATATATCAAGAAATCGCACATGAATTTCCAGAGTTAAAGGAAGCTCTAGAACAACGTAAAAATAATCAAACATTAAATGATAGACAAAGATATATTGTGGGGATGTATTATAAAACTTGCGCTCAAAGATATCCAAACCTCAAAAAAGAATTAGCGCAAATCCAAAAAGATTTACTAAGCAAATGGGGTTTTTATGATGAAAACAGAAATATTGATGAAATTTTAAAATTAATCGAAACCTTATATGAATTTAATTAGCAAAAAATGTTTTTCACTTGTTTTATATAAAAGCTATGAGGATAAATTTTAACACACAAAACTTTAAAGGCTATGACGCTATACCACTAAAGGCAATTCATTACGAGAAATCTCCTTTTACAGATACTTTCGATAATGAAATGCGCTCAATAGCACAAAAAGAAGGTTTTGAAATCAGAACAGCAAAAGGCTCTTGCAAATGGCTTCAAGATAATGTAACGTTTATTGAACAAGATAAAACTCCTTTTATGCTAACAAGAGATTCATCTGTTGTTGATAATTTCGTGATTAATTCAAAAAAATTCAATATCCCGCAAGCCTATAGCTTAAATTATGTCATTGGTGGTAATTCTTTTATTGGTAAGACATCTGATGGCGAAAGATGGATGTTAGTAGGAGAAGATGAGATTGATCACACCGGAAAAACAGCAATAGGAAAAACTTATGATATTAAAATAAAAAACATTCATTCAATACCTCAGCAGAATTATCATCTTGATATGTTTTTAAGACCTCTAGGCTATCCTTTTATTTTAGTTGATAGCCCCGTTTTAGTAAAAAAGAAATTATCTCAAATGGAATTAAGTGAAAATAGAAGCGATTTAATAACATTACAAAGAGATTTTTATGACTACGAAGCTTCGAGGCAAAGAGATTTTGCTTCACATAATAAAGTTATGAAAGCCCTTAAAAAAGCAGGTTTTATTCCAATTGAAATAGCAGGAGTATATGGAAGAAATATTAACTTTATGAACGCTATTGTAAACAAACGCCCAAGTGGAGCAATTTCATATATTACAAATTCATCAGTTTGTGAAAGTCCTTTTATTTCCAAAATTGAAGAAGAATTTAGAGCAGATTTAATGCAAAAAGTTCCATTTTGCAATAGGGTTTATTTTGTTTCAGGTCCAATTGAAGAAAATGGCGAAAATTATTTAATGTATCAACTTGGAACTTTTGGTGGCGGTTTGCATTGTATGACGGTTGAAGAACCGAATTTTGATATTTTGGGATAATTTTAACCAGATTAATAATTTGTGCTATAATCATTTTGCTTAGTAAATTCGAGGAATTTTATGGAAAGATTTTATACTACAACAGCAATAGACTACGTTAACGGCGCTCCTCATATCGGGCATGCGTATGAAAAAATCTTGACTGACGTTATTTGTCGTCATTATTCTCAAAGAACATCCGACGCTTATATGCTAACAGGATGTGATGAACATGGAATTAAAATCCAAAAAACATCTGCAAGCGCTAATATGACTCCGCAAGAATTTTGCGATATGAATGCTGCAAAATTTGCTGATGCCTGGAAATTATTAGACATTAACTATTCCCAACTAATCAGAACAACAAATCCAAAACATAAAAAAATTGTTCAAAAAATATTTAAAAAATTAGTTGAAAAAGGTGATATTTATAAACATTCGTACACAGGTTTATATTGCGCTGGTTGCGAATGTTTCGTATCTGAAAAAGATTTAGACGAAAACGGTTTTTGTCCAAATCACCAAGCAAAACCAGAAGTCGTTAAAGAAGAGAACTATTTCTTTAAATTAACAAAATATAAAGATGCAATCATTAAACATATTAAAGAAAACCCGGATTTTATTATTCCAAGTTTTAGAGCAAACGAAGTTTTAAATCAATTGGAAAACATCGAAGATATCTCTGTTTCTCGTGTTAAATCAAACGTTAGCTGGGGTATTCCAGTGGATGGCGATGATGAACAAGTAATTTATGTTTGGATTGATGCGCTATCAAACTATATCACAGCGCTTGGTTATGACGATGAAGCTCCAGAAGAAAACTTTAAAAAATATTGGCCGGCTGATGTTCAAGTTATCGGAAAAGACATTTTAAAATTCCATTCAATTTATTGGCTTGCTATTTTGATGGCATTGGATTTACCACTTCCAAAACACATCTTAGCCCATGGCTGGATTACAATTGACGAAACAAAAATGTCTAAATCGTTAGGAAATGTTGTATCTCCATCAAGTGTTATGAAAAGCTTTGAAATGCAAGAACCAGACGCACTTCGCTATTATATGGCAACAGCTGCAATGTGTGGAAAAGATGGAAATTATTCAGATAACGATTTTAAAGAAAAAGTTAATGCTCATTTAGCAAATTCAATGGGAAATCTTTTAAATCGTACTTTATCGATGCTTGTTAAATATTTTGATGGTGAAATTAAACCTGAATTTATCACTAAATCACCATTATTTGACGAAGCCAAAAAAACAATTGAAGAAGTAAAACACCATTTCAATTACTATGAAGTAGCGGAAGCCGCACAAAAAATCAACGAACTTGTTGATAATACAAATAAATTTGTTACGGATAACGCTCCTTGGACATTAGCAAAAGAAGAAAAATGGAATGAATGTGGCGTTGTTTTATATACGGTTTTAGAAATAATGTGTGTAGTATCAAGTTTGATTTACCCATATTGTCCTAATATCGCAGCTAAAATGGCAAAACAATTAAAATATGATTTATCAACAAAACTTGATGATATAAAAATTGAAAACATTAAAATTGGTAAGTTAATTTCAAAAGAAGAAATTACACCAGTCTTTTTAAGGCTCGATTCAGAACTTGCTGATAAAAGTAAAAAATAAACAAAAAGCCGTTTTAAAAACGGCTTTTTTATTGGAAAGCTTTTCTTTTTAGAAGAAATACATTATATTGACCATGTTTTCTATTTTTGATTTATACTATAGTATATGTAAAATACTATAATGAGAGGTGCCATGACAAATACAGTTAAAATTGACGATAAAAATATCGCAACTATTGAAATGACTATTGACGCTCAAACAGCTAAAAAGGCTTATGATAATACTTTAAGAGCTTATGGAGCAAACATTAACATTGCTGGTTTTAGAAAAGGAAAAGCTCCTGCTAGCGTTGTTGAAAAATATGTTGGTTCAGACAGAATTAAAATGGAAGTAATCGATAGATTGTTCCCAAGCGAATTTCAAAAAGTTATTGCAGACAATAAATTAAACATTGCTTTCACACCTGCAATTGAAAAATATGATTTTGAACTAGGTTCAGATTTAAAAATCACAGCAAGCGTTGAACTAAAACCTGAAATTAAATTAGGCGCATATAAAGATGTAAAGGTTGAATATGAAGAATTTAAACATCCTGAAAATGCACTTGAACGTGAATTAGAAATGACTCAAAAAAGATTTTCTACTCTAGAAACAGTTGAACGTGCTGCAACAGAAAAAGATACTGTTGTATTTGATTTTGAAGGTTTTGTAGGTGATGAAAAAATTGAACACGGCGAAGGTAAAAACTATACTCTAGACCTTGCTAATTCAAACTTTATCCCTGGTTTCGCTGAAGGCTTAGTAGGTCATAGTGCAAATGAAGAATTTGTTATCGACGTAACTTTCCCAGCTGAATATCACGAAGAAAAATTAAAAGGCGCTAAAGCACAATTCAAAATCAAAATGAATGAAGTTAAAGAACGCACAATGCCCGAGCTTAACGATGAATTAGCTAAAAAAGCAGGCAAAGATACGCTTGAACTTTTAAAAGAAGATATTCAAAAATATCTTGATAATATTGCTAAAAACCACAACGACAGAGCAAAATCAGATGCTATTTTTAATAAAGTTTCTGAAACCACTGAAATCGAAATCCAAGATTCAATGTTGAACCGTGAGTACGATGCTGTTGTTGAAGAAGCAAAAATGGGCGCAGCTCAACAAGGCGCTGACTTTGATAAACTAGTTGAAGCAGAAGGCAAAGACACTGTTGAAGCAAAATTTAGAGAAGAAGCAGCAAAAAGAATTAAAAATTCTTTAATTGTTGAAAAAATAGCTCAAGTTGCTGATCTAAAAATTGAACAAAAAGATATAATGGAACATATTAACCAAATGGCTATGATGTATGGAATGGCTCCAACTCAACTTTTTGAAGAAATGAGAAAAAATCCAAACTCATTTGCAGCTATTTCACAACAAATTACAGCTAATAAAGTTAATGAATATTTATTAGAAAATAATAAATTTAGCGCAAAATAGAAAATTGAAAGGATAAATTAGAATGAGTTTCGTACCAGTTGTTATAGAACAATCATCTAGAGGCGAAAGAAGTTTTGATATTTTCTCTAGACTATTAAGAGAAAGAATTATCTTCTTAGGAACACCAATTGACGATATGGTTGCAAATTTAATCGTTGCACAATTATTATTGTTAGATAGCGAAAATTCTGAAAAAGATATTATGCTATATATCAATTCTCCAGGTGGTTCTGTAACAGCAGGGCTTGCGATTTATGATACTATGCAACATATTAGAGCTGATGTATCTACAATCTGTTTAGGTCAAGCAGCTTCAATGGGCGCATTCTTGTTGTCATCTGGTGCTAAAGGAAAACGTTTAGCGCTTCCACATTCAAGAGTGTTAATCCACCAACCACTAGGCGGAGCTCAAGGTCAAGCAACTGATATCGAAATTCAAGCTAATGAAATCATAAGAATTAAAAAGTCGCTAAATTCAATCTTAGCTTCAAACACTGGTCAACCTCTAAAGAAAATCGAAAAAGATACAGATAGAGATTATATCATGACCGCAGATGAAGCTGTTGAATACGGCATGATTGACAAAGTAATCACTCTTGATGAAAGCAATAAATAATTAAAGGAAGAAAAATGGCAAAACCAACAGATCCTAATTTAAAATGTTCATTTTGTGGTAAAACTCAAGACCAAGTTAAAAAGTTAATTGCTGGTCCTGATGTATGCATTTGCGATGAATGTATTGAGCTATGCAATGAAATTTTAGATGAAGAATTATTTAACTTTAAGCATGAAGAAAAAGACGCTGAAGCTGAAGTTAGCGTTGAAGCAATTCCAAAACCACAAGAAATTAAAGAATATTTAGATCAACACATCGTTGGTCAAAATGACGCTAAAAAAGTTCTTGCAGTTGCTGTTTATAACCATTATAAAAGAATTGCTCACAACATGGAACAACCTGATTCAGATATTGAAATTCAAAAAAGCAATATATTGTTGGTTGGCCCAACTGGTTCAGGTAAAACTTTATTAGCTCAAACTTTAGCTAAAATGTTAAATGTTCCTTTTGCTGTGGCTGACGCTACAACTCTTACAGAAGCTGGGTATGTTGGTGATGATGTTGAAAATATTCTTTTAAGATTATATCAAAGTGCTGATTATGACGCTAAAAAAGCTGAACGAGGTATAATCTATGTTGATGAGATTGATAAAATCGCAAGAAAATCAGAAAACCCATCAATTACTCGTGACGTTTCTGGTGAAGGTGTTCAACAAGCATTGTTAAAAATGATTGAAGGCACAGTTGCAAACGTTCCGCCACAAGGTGGAAGAAAACATCCACATCAAGAATTTATTCAAATCAACACAAGCAACATCTTATTCATTGTAGGCGGCGCTTTTGTTGGTCTTGAAAAAATTGTTGAAAGAAGAGCTGGCTCAACTCAATCTGTTGGTTTTGGTTCAACTGGTATGACAGCCGAAGAAAAAGAAAGAGAACAGGCTAAAATTCTTAAAAAATTACAACCAGATGATTTATTAAAATTTGGTTTAATTCCAGAATTCATCGGAAGAATTCCTGTTTATACAGTTCTTGATGCTCTTGATGAATCAACACTGAAAATGATTTTAACTAAACCGAAAAATGCTATTGTTAAGCAATATCAATGCTTGCTTGGCATGGATGGTGTAGATTTGAAATTTGACGATGATGCGATTGATTTAATTGCAAAAGAAGCACTAAAAAGAAAAACTGGTGCTCGTGCACTTCGCTCAATTGTTGAAGAAATCATGCTTGATATTATGTACGAAATTCCATCAAAAGAAGATGTTAAAGAATTTACCGTAACCAAGGAGATGGTTGAAAAAAAGCAATCTCCGCAAAGTGCACAAGTGGTGCAATTGCCAATGAATCATAAAGAAGAAATAGCTTAATTTTAAACCTCCCGCAAAAGGGAGGTTTAAATTATTTTATAATTGCAACAAAATTGCAACATTTTTATTTTCAAAATGGCAAAAGCGAAATAAATGTTCCGAGACGCAGTCCTATTCATGGGGTACGGTTTTCGTGCTTGTCGCTTGCTCATCGCAACCGTCTACGCACTTCACACACCTTTGCCCTCATTTTGCTCATTGGGCGAAGTCTCGCCACAATTCGCTTTATTCGGGTACAAAAAATTTGCCGCGTCTCGGAATCGAACCAAGGACACAGGGATTTTCAGTCCCTTGCTCTACCAACTGAGCTAACGCGGCAAATCTATTTAATTTTCATATATTTTTTGCTTCTGTTAGCTCAGTTGGTGAAATTTTTTAACGGCTCCGTTTCACTCGCCTTGGCTAACGTGCGCAAATCTATTTAATTTTCAAACTTGTTACTTAATAATACCAGATAAAGTGTTATAGTCAAGTTAATTTTCTAATAAAATTTTTATCGCTTCGCCATCTCGATGCATTTCAATTGCTCGCTTTGCATATTTCATATCCATGCGCTTTGTAATTAATTTATCAACTTCAATTTCGCCATTAGCAATTAAATTCAGCGCTTCTCTAAAATATTTTGGCGTATGATGAAAAGAGCTAATAATTTTAACTTCATCATAATGCAATCTTCTAGTATCAAGATTTACGCTGCTTCCAGATGCACATCCACCAAAGAAATGTACATAGCCCCCTTTTCGAACCAATGAAAACATTTTTTCCCACATTTGAGGCAATCCAACGCATTCAATAGCAACGTCGAGCCCTCTATTTTCTGTAGTGTGAGATAATATGATTTCTGTTGGGTCTTTGAATTTTGTTATATCAATTACAACATCGGCATGAGCAAACTCCTTGGCCAATTTTAATTTAAGTGGGTTTCTGCCCATTGCAATCACCTTTGCACCTTTTAATTTAGCCAAAAGTGCAAACATAAGCCCAATCGGACCAATGCCCATAACCCCTACAACATCTCCTTTTTTAATTGGAGTTTTTGCAATCCCATGAACAACATTAGACAATGGCTCTGCAAAAGCAGCCTGCGCAAATGTAAGTTGTTTTGGAATAATCAGAGTATTTTTTTCGACAATTCTTCTTGGAACAACGATATATTGAGCATAAGCACCATTTAAAAGATTTAAATTTTCGCAAAGCTCATATTCTCCACGCCTGCAATAAAAACATTCGCCACATGGTGCACTATTGGCGCAAACTACCCTGTCACCAACTTTTACATTAGCTACAGCTTCATCAACTTTTGCAACTACGCCAGAAAACTCGTGCCCAAAGCCGCTTGGAGTTTTTTTAATTAAAACAGGATGCCCTCTTCTAAATGTTTTAACATCAGTTCCGCAAGTAAGCGCAGCTTCGACTTTGACTAAAATTTCCCCCTCTTTCAATTTAGGAATTTTAGTTTCTTCATAACGTATATCGTTTGGTGCGTAATATCGAACTGCTTTCATTTTCATATCTCAATATAAGCCTTAAAAACATTCCCTTTGATACTATCATCAACTGCTTTAGCTAAATTGTCAAGGGAATAATGGGTAGATAAATTTGAAACTTCTACAACTTTATTATTTAAAAGTTCGGCACTCAGTTTGATATCATCCATTGATGGAGAATAGCTTGAAATAATGCTTAATTCCCTATAATAAATGTCATTGTTTGAAAAACCGGCTAAATCGTCTTTAACAGATGAAAAAACGACAATTTTTCCGCCATCAACAACGTTTTCAAGCGCTGTTTTAATAGCTTTATCTGAGCCTGCTGTTAAAAATACTGTGTCATATTTTTTATTAGCATCAAAACAAAACCCTTGACTTGCTGCTTTAATTGAACGTTCTTGAGAAATATCAAACCCAAAAGCATTAACTTTAAATGCCCTCAGCCCTTTTAGCATTAAAAGCCCGATAGAACCAAGTCCAATAACTAAAGCGCTATGGTTAGAATTATCGTTATCATAATTATATCCTGCTCGCCTAATTGCTCTTAAACAGCAAGAAAGCGGTTCAAGAAATGCTTTTTCATCATCTTTTAAATATGGATTCATTCGATAAACTGTGTGTCTTAAATGATTTTCATCCACTTTAATATATTCACTAAATCCAGCAGGATAAATGTTTGAGCTTTTAAAAGTTGGACACATTGAATAAGACTCATTTTTGCAAAATTGACAATTTTGCTTATCTAAACAAGGATAATGATGACCAAGAGCAACAACATCACCCATTTTTAAATTTTTCACTTTTACATTAATATCTTCAATAACACCAACAACTTCGTGTCCCAAGATAATTTTATCTTCATTTTCAGGGGTTGCATGTTTAATTTTAACAATATCAGACCCACAAAGCCCACAGCCAAGAACTCGAATTATCGCCCCTTTTGAAGTTAAAATCGGTTTAAAAACATCAATTATTTCAATTTTTCCATTGATTAATTTTGCACTTTTCATAACTTTTAAATTATACTATAAACTATGCTTGATGATGAGATAAAAAAGAATATTCAAAAATGCGCTCGTTGCGCTTTATGTGTTCAAAATTGTCCGATTTATGAAATTAAAAAAGATGAAAACAACACTGCTCGAGGGCTAATTTGCAAGTTATTAGGCTACGAGAAAAATCATCTTTCACAAAAAGAAATTAAAAAAGATTTAAAAATTTGTTTAAACTGTTCAAAATGCGAAACAAATTGCCCCTCTGGCGTTAAAACAAGTTCGATTTTTGCATATAAAAATGCTAAATTAAATCCATCTAAAATTAGCCAAAGATTGCTTTTAGCAACAAAATTAATACCAATTAAAGTTTTATATTTTATAAACTTATTTAAAAAAACATCAAAAAACAATTTAAACTCTAATGTTCTATACTTTAAAGGCTGTATTGCAAAAGCTCAACACAAAAAAACATATCTTGATGAATTGTTATCTAATCCTGATTTTTCTTGCTGTGGTTTGCCTTATTTAACCTGTGGTGATTTAAAAAACTACGATAAAGTTAAAAAGAAAAATATTGAATTAATCAAAAAAGCTTCTAAGGTTATTTTTGATTGTGCCAGCTGCAAATCCGCAGTTGAAAATTATCAAGAATTAACAAAAGAAGATAAAGAAAAACTTATTTTTATAACAGATTTTAAAAACAACTTTGAGCTAAAACCAAATTCAAAATACAAAAATAAAATTATAACTTTTCATAAGCCTTGTCATTTAAGCAAAACTGACTTTGAAAAAATTGAAGCTTTTTTATCAAATATTAACGGAATAAAATATGTTCCCCTTGAAAACATAAATTCTTGCTGTGGTTTTGGTGGCAGCTATTTTCTTTATCACCCAATTATAGCTACTAAAATCGCCTTTAAAAAAGCGCAAGACATTAAAAATATAAAGGCAGATTTAATCTTAACCTCATGTCCTTCTTGCACTATGGGGCTTAGATTTAATCAAATAATGTCTTTTAATTTCAAAAAAACATTAGAGCTAAGAGATTTTATTGATAACGAATTAATGCAAACTAACGTAGTGCATTAATGTATCAATAATTTCTTTGTGATTGTTTAAAATAAACACAACTGCAATTGAAACAACAAGCCCTACAATTGCTTTGGTTAAGTCTTTAATTAAGTGTTTATAAACTTTTTTCTCTGTAATAAATCTCAAACGGTTATATAGAGCAATTTCCCTACCTGCTAAAACCCCCAAGAAAACCCAAGTGGTTGACATTGGAATATTGTTTACTGTTTGGAAATAAATCAAAATAGCAGCATACACGCAATCTATTATAGTTGCACTTCGTGGATCTTGAGTATTTGTTTTAAGTTTAACAATGTTTTGAATTTCTCCACCACGTCTATAACAAAGAATATACAACAACCCTGCAAAGATTGATAAGCTAAGAATCATCTGCCATAAGTTCAATTGCCTTGGAAGATAAACAAATAAAACTGCTCCATCTTGCAACAGCCACGCACTCCACAAGAAAGCAGTAGAAAGCCATTTTGCAACAACCCAAGGCTTTGATATGGGTTTATTTTTCATATATAAAAATATTTTTTCTACACTTCTTGCGATGAAAAAATATAAAATCATTGATGAAATTAAAGCTATAACATAACCAACAAAAGATTTAGCAACCATCAAGCCAATTACTTTTGGAGCAGAAAAAATGCTGATTATTAAAAATGCAGTAGCAACAGGTATTCCTTTTCGAGTTAAATACAAAAGAATTAATGGCGGAAGAATATGCCACCAGTAAAATGCTTGCGCATGTGGAATTCTGTCTAATCTTCCAAATGCCATATCTCCATCATTTATTATCCACCCGCTGACAAAAGTTATTATCATAACTAAACTAACGTAAAGCCAAATTTGCCAAACAGGTCTTTCTTTCGTAGTGTTTAAAAAAGTTCCAAGCGTTTGAATTGCATCGTTTGATACACATGCATACAGGGATAATAAAAACCCTATAATCATAAATATCGTACTTGGTATAATTTCTATCATAAACTTCCTATAATTAACTATACATCAAGTGAAGCCAAAATTTCGTCATTTGCTTCAAAATTAGAATAAACATTTTGAACATCATCATGCTCATCAAGTTTTTCAAGTAAAAGCATAACTTTTTTAGCAATTGCAGCGTCAGTTATCTCGCATGAATTAGATGGAATTCTTGTATAATCGGCACTTTTTAAAGTATAGCCAAGGTTTTCTAGCCCTTTAACAGTTGCTTCAAAGTTTTCTACGCTTGTTTTAATTTTATAGTCATCTTCATCAGCATCTTCAAAGACATCCAATGGATCAAATTCCATTGAATCTTCTAAAAGTTTATCAAAATCAAACATTTTAACAACTTCTTTTGAACGTTTATCTGCTTCAACAGGTTTATCAATAGATATCATTGCACAAGGTTCAAAAATCCAACCAACACAGCCGGTTTCCCCTAAATTTCCGCCAAATTTTGTAAAATAGCTTCTGATATCTCCTGCGGTTCTGTTTCTGTTATCTGTTGCTGCTTCAATAAAAATTGCAACACCACCTGCACCATAGCCTTCGTATGTAATTTCTTCGTAATTATCAGAACCTAAGTTGCCACAACCTTTATCGATTGCACGCTTAATTGTATCATTTGGAAGTCCGCCAGCTTTTGCTTTTTCAACAGCTGTTCTTAAACGAAAGTTTCCATTTATATCACCACCACCAATTTTAGCCGCCATGATGATTTCTCTTGAAAACTTAGCAAAACTAACCCCACGAGCAGCATCCGTTTTAGCTTTTTTATGTTTGATATTTGCCCACTTAGAATGTCCTGACATTATGCTTCCTTTTTTAGCTATACATTTTTAATTAAACCATGGTAAAAAACGATTGGCAATAAAAGGAAAATTAAAATTGGTTAAAATTTAATTAAATTTTAATAGGTTGAGTTGAACAATTAAAAGAGGGGAAAGAAATTTACTCATAATTTTTCTTATTAAAAATCCAGTGTTACTCTGTCTGCCGAAGCTCACACGGCGCCCTAGTTAAAATCCGCTATGGTCCAGAGAATGCTCCTGTAAAATTTGCTTTGCAAATTTCTACGTCGCATAGGTACGGTTTCACATTAGCCCACCAAGCTCAACGCTTGCTGTGCAAATGTTCACACACCATGGCTTTTTTTCTAAAATCTAGTGCAACGCACTAAGATTTTAGTGCAAAAAGTATGGAGGTGGCGAGAATTGAACTCGCGTCCGAAATGATACCAAATGAACATCTACATTCATAGGCACTTTAATCTCGAGCTATCGGAAAATTACCCCAACCGAAAACTAGCTCAAAGGTCGTTTTAAAGACTACCAACTTTGTCTAGCTAAATACGTCTTTACGCCACTAAACAAAACGTAAACACGACTTGCATAATTTACCCAGCTAACCGGCAAGTTGGGCTAGATGAGTGGCTGTCGCTGAAACTATGCAGCGATTGCTCTTGGAGCAAAATCAGCTTTTACAACGTTATTAGCGTTTATTTTTTTGAAAAGTTTGACAAGTTATTCAGCTTGAAATGCCGCCCAGATGATAAACTTCATCCCGTCGAAACCTTTACACCCCCATATTTAATTATCAAAGTTCGTTATATATTTATAACACGTAATTTAAGCTAATTCAACAATTCCCAAAAATGGCAATATAAAAACTTTAAAAATCATGTAAAATATTTTAAAAGGAGAAAAAAATGATTGTTGAATTAAATAATGAAAATTTTACAAAAGAAACATCATCTGGTTTAAAATTGGTTGATTTTTATACAACTTGGTGCAAATTTTGCTCTAATCAAAACCCGATTTTAGAAGAACTAAGCGAGGGCGGGATGTGGATTGGCAAATTAGATTGCGATAAATATCCAGACATTGCGCAAAAATTTGGAATATCGGGTTTTCCAAGTTTTATTCTTTTTAAAAATGGGGTTGCAAGTGCGCAATTTGCAGGCTTCCACAACAAAAATCAAATGCTTGATAAATTGACAAGCTATTTATAATTTCATTCTAAAGATTGATTTTACCTTTAAAAAAGCATGTGTTATAATTAACTTCTTGAAAGCAAATTTAGTTTTTCAGCTGTTTTAAATAATTGTGTTGTTAAGGAGATAGAATGATTCAAAGATTAGCTCAAACGTCAATTTCATTTATGGCAGAGGCTGCACCTCGTGATGTTTATGAAAATATGATGTCAAGAAATTCTCAAACAGTGCAAAAGCAAAATAATGCCGTAGCAAATACGACATCTAACCAAGTTAAAAACCAAATCCCTATGCAAGGGGCTGGTCAAAAGCTTGATATTATTGCTTAATTTGTATTGTTAAATTTTAATTATTTTATGCGCAAAGGTTTTTATAACTTTTGCGCAAAATTTTATATTAAAGCAAAATACAACCTTTAAAAACATTTTAAGATAATCGGTTTTATTATATTTTTTAGCTAATTCTTTTTTGTTTTTTAAAAACATTTTTAAAGTGTCTAGCCTTAGTTTTTTATTCCAAGCAATTAGTTTTTTAATGTAATTTTCATTTAAATATCTTTTCTTTCCGGTGGTTAAGGTTGTTTGAGAATTATTGGCGCTATGGTGGCGATATAAATAACAAACAGCACCTATATTGGCGGAAGAACCGACTAAATCTAATAAAGAAAAAACAACTTTATCAGCACCTGTTTTCCAATAGTTTTTGTTTGGGAAGTAGTTTAAAATTTCAAGAGCGCTTTTTCTAAACATTCCGGAGGTTGAAGCGTTCCAATTCCATATTCCAAAAGGTTCTTTGTTTTCTTTTAGAGTGAATTTTTCACTGTTATTTGAAATATTTTCAATGTCTTTATAGTTAATTTGTTTTTGTTGATTATACAATGGGTTGTTTGGTGATTTTAGAGAAGTAACTTCGCCGTTTTCATTAATTTCGCCGCTTGAAGCACTTATTAATGCAAAATTATTGTTTAAATGAGCATATAAGAGAGTTTTTAAATAATTTGGTAATAAAATATCATCTGCATCAATCATACAGATAAATTCACCAGCTGCGGCTTTAAGCCCTTCTTCAAAAGCTAAAAGTTGTCCGATATTTTCAGTTAGGTTTATGATTTTGATTTTTTCATTGTTTAATTCTTGAAGAATGTTTGAATTTTCTTCGTTTGAACCATCGTTTATAATTATTATTTCAAAATTTTGATATTCTTGGTTTAAAATTGAAAAAACGCAGTCTTTAATATATTTTCCAAGATTATAATAGGTGATAATTAGAGATATTTTTGGCTCTTTGATGATAGTTCTAGTGATTTTCATAGGATTATATTAACATATTTTAAAAATATTTAAAAAAAATTTAAAAAAATACTTGATTATTTTTTTTGTTTTGTATAATATCATAATTGTCCAAATTGGACTGACCTCATGGGGGTTTAGCTAGCTGCCCCAGAGAAACTTGTTTCTCAATAAATAATGCACCGTCGGGTGCTCTGCCAGCTGGCAATAATGAAAATTTAATAACATTCGTGGGGGTTTAGCTCAGCTGGTAGAGCACCTGCTTTGCACGCAGGGGGTCAGGAGTTCGAATCTCCTAACCTCCACCACAAAACCGTTGAAGAATCAAAACTTCAGCGGTTTTTTAGTGTGCTATAATCAAATTATGAATAAAGTTGATAAAATTTTTAAATATGCTACTTTAATTAATATTTCTTGTATTTTATTACCATTGTTGTCTATTATATTTTCTCTTAGTTTTATTCAAATTTCAGAAAAAATTTCTAAAACTTTTTTCATTTAGCTTTTTTTACTTCGCTTTTTGGAAGTTTTATTTATCTGATTACTTTTATAAAAATTTTCCTTGCATTTATTGTAAGTCTATTTAAGAAAAACAAAACCAAAAAAGATGATGAAAAATTGATTTTGAATTTAATTAGTATAATTTTTTATTCAATTCTTTCTATTTTTTGTATTGCATTTTTGTTTTTAATATTTGCGTCTGATGGGATAACTACTTAATGCATTATTCATAAATAATTTCTTTTGGGTGAAATTTTACATTTTTTATTTTGCAATATTGGCTTTTTTCATACCAATCCCAATTATTTTCAATGCAAGAATTTTTATCGATTAAAATTTCCTTGTTGTTAATTATAATTATTCTTCCTGCTTTGCAATCGCCATCTTCTAGGCAATAATCACTTTTAAATAAATTAGACATATTTTTCAAGAATAAAATCATTGAAATAAGTAAAATGTATATAAAAATTTTTGATTTATTTTTCATAATTTAACCCTGTTTTTATTTTTTATTATATCTAAACTTTTCTTCCATTTCTATTGCTCTAACTTCACACACGCCACCTTTTAATCCTTGCTTAATTCCTTCCCAATCAACATACAAATCTTGCAAACAATCTTCGATAACAGATTTAGAATCCATATGAAGTTTTTGCATTTTTCGATAATAATCATAAATTTCTTTTATAATGCTTAATAATGTTGCATATCCTGCATCTATAATTCAAGGTTGATTCTTGTGTCCATTCTGCGTCCACAAAAACACAAGATTCGCGGCTACAGGTGCAAAATTAAAATTCAGCAAAAGTGGCAATATAACAAGGTTTTAGGTTATTCCACGAGAAGAGCGAATCTCCCAACCTCCACCAATTTAAAACAAGAGCCGAAAGGCTCTTTTTTAATGCCAAAATTCACTTAATCATTGAGCTTTTATATGATATAATTAAACAGTCAAATGCGGATTAAATAGAATGACAACAAATAAACTAGAAGAAATTCTTTCTAAATTAAATGATGAACAAAAATTATGCGCTGAAAATCCTGATGGCAAATTTCTTGTTTTAGCTGGACCTGGAACAGGTAAAACCTATACTGTTATTAAAAGGCTTCAAGCAATGATTTTACAAGGAGTTAAACCAGAGCGAATTCTTTGTATGACATATTCTCGTGCTGGTGCTGATGAGATGAAAAAAAGAGTCTTAGAAGAATTAGATGAGAACAACAATAATGTTGAAATTCATACTTTTCACAGTTTTTCCAATAAATTAATTAGTGAATATTCAGATGAATTTAGCGTTCCAGCATCCATTCAATTAATTCCTGAAAGCATTAAAAGAGCATTAATAAAAGAATGCATTGATGAAATTGATGATGCTGAATTTTACAAAAGCGAAAAAGCTAATAAATATTCTTCTTTTGATTCTATTGTAGATGGAATTGCATATTTAAAAAGATATCGAATTTTAGATAAAGAAGCTCAGCAATTAGAAGAAAATATCAAAAGTGACCCAGAATGGTTGCCTGCAATTGATGCTTTAGAATATGAAAGAGATTTTGCTCCAAAGAAAAATAAAAAATATGAAGCAAATATTGAAAAAATTGAAATTAAAATAGCTAAAATTAGAGAATTATATCGATTTTTCAATTTGTACCGAGAAAAAATGGAGCTCAATAGTTATATCGACTACGATGATATGATTAACTATATTTTAGAAAAATTTGAAGCTGACCCAAGTTTTGCGCAAAACATTTCAAATCAATATGATTACATTATTATTGATGAATACCAAGATACAAACCGCTCTCAAAACGAGCTGATTTTTCATCTTGTCGATAATTCAACAAAAGGAAATGTTTTTGTTGTTGGTGATGATAAACAAATTATTAACGCTTCTCAAGGAGCTAGGATTGATAGTATTCAAGCTTTTTGGGATAAATATAAGGATGAAATTAAATCTCCAATAAAATTTGTTGAAAATAGGCGTTCTACTCAAACTATATTAGATGTTGCTCGAACTGTAGCGCAACAAAATACAGAATTATTAGATAAAGAAATTAATTTAAAAGCAGTTAATGATGAAGTTATAGCTAAAGAAAATAAAGTTAGGCTCAATATTTATTATGATGAAGCATCCCAAGCACTAGATATAGTTAAAGAAATTGATGAATTAATAAATTCTTCTAATTGTCCAGTTGATGAAAAAACAAAAGAAAAAGATTATTCTCAAATTGCAATTTTATCAACAAGTAATGATGAATTAGCATATTACGCTGAGCAGTTGCACAATAGAAACATCCCTTACGAACTAAAAGACGGCAAGAGTATTTTTGCTATAAAATCATCAATGGTTTTGTATTATTATCTGCAAGCACTTGTTAATCCAGATTTAAATTCAGATAAATTATTTAGGCTTTTGCTTTTACCACCGTTTAATATATCATCTGTTTCTTTTAATTTGCTGCAAGAAGAAAATTCAAAGCAAAAGAATTTTATTCTAGCTATGAAAGAAATAATTAAAAAAGAAGATGCGCCTTGTGATATTAAAAATTTCTTAAATACCTATGAAAATCTAAAAAATACAATTTTATCGGGTGAAACTGTTTATAGGGTTGTTTCGCAATGTGCATCTAAAACCGGCATTTTAGACTTTTTCTTTAATTTTGAAATAAATAAGCTTGAAAACACCTTAGCGCTTAAAAGGTTGTTAGATGAAGCATACACATATTCATCTCAATATAAAAAAGTTAATTTAGAAGATTTTGTTGAATATCTCGATATGCTTCAAAATGATAAAATTGATTTGAAAATTGAAAAAGATTCAATAAAAATGAATGCAGTGCAATTAACAACATACCAAAGTTCAAAAGGTTTAGAATATGAATATGTTTATATGCCATCTTTAAAATCAAGCAAGTGGGAAAGTTGTTCTCGCCCGATAATCAAACCACCTGTTCCATTATCAAATGATGATATTAGGGATGAAGCTACTTGGAAAACATATAAATTAGCAGACAAAATTAATAAAATGTATGTTGGAATGACAAGAGCAAAACACACACTAAGACTTTCATATATTGGAACAAATGGCACCGAGGGGCATAGTGCGTTATTAAAGGTTAATGAAATTCCTCAAAATCTTATTGAAATTAATAACTATTGCGAAGATAAAAAAGAGCCTCAAGTATACGATTGGGCAAAAGCATTATTAATTAAAGATTATGATTACATTAAAGATTTTAAATCAAATATTAATAGTATAATTTCAGAAATAAAATATTATTCTCCATCTTTAATAAATCCATATTTAAAATGTCCAAGAATGTTTTTCTTTGATAAGATTTTAGGTTTAAGTTCGCCTAATTTTTCAATTCCAGATTCAATGAATTTTGGTTTAGCTATCCATAAAGCTTGTGAAAATGCAGTTAAATATGCTATTAAAAACAAGGTGTTTTATGATAGTGAAACTTTTGTTAGTGAGGTTGAAACCCAAATTGATAAATATTCGTTTTCAACTTTAAATCAAAGAGAACAATACAAAACAATAGCTCAAACATCAATAAAAGAATTTTTTGAAAAAGATTTGAGTTTGATTAATATTGATACTGTTTATAATATTGAACAAGATATCATAGCTGATTTTGAAGGGGTTCAATTTAAAGGACTTCCAGATAGAGTAAATTTAGTTGATGGCAAATTTAGAATTTATGATTATAAAACCGGGCGTGCTAAAGATAAAAATGAAATTTGTTTTACTGATTCCAATAATGAAAAATTGGGTTCACACGAAGATTATTATATTCAAATGGGGTTATATAAATATTTCTTAGAAAAAACAAAAGGTATAGAAGTAGAGCAAACGTCGTTTTTATTTCCACAAGAATATAATAAATCTTGTACAATTTATTATTCAGAAGATGATATTGAGAAAATCTTAGATAAATATAGAAATGCAATTAAAGGCATAAAATCACATAATTTTGAACCAACACCTTGTAAGACTTCTTGCGAGCATTGTCCATATAAAAATGTTCTTTGTGATATGAATAAATAGAAACAAAGCCTTGTGTAATATTAATAATATTAAATTTTAAATGTCAATTTTAGACAAGATTTAATTTTGTGCTTTCTTTTATAAATTCCTTATATAATTCATATCCGCCCATAAAAGAATAAATGTTATTAAATCCTTTTTGAACTAATATTCTTGCTGCACAATAACTTGTATAGCCTGTATTACAAGATAAAATTACTTTTTTATCTTTTGGAATTTCATCTAATCTTCTTCTAATTTCAGTAATAGGAATGTTTATTGCGCCCTCAATTGTGCCCATTTTATAAATCATATTAGGTCGAACATCAATAGCAACTGCATCTTTCAAATCTTCAAAATAAGCAGGCTTAACAAGTCCTTTTAGTATATTATCAGCACTCATTCCTAAAATATTTACAGGGTCTTTTGCGCTAGAATATGGCGGAGCATAGCACAATTCAGCGTCAATCATATCTTGCACAGTTCCATTATTTCGCATAATTGTTGCAATTACATCAACTCTTTTTTCAACTCCACTTTCGCCAATTCCTTGAATACCTAAGATTTTACCATCATTAGAGAATAATAATTTATATAAAATCATATCTGAATTAGGGTAATATCCAGCATGAGAGCGACCGTAAACGTAAGTTTTCCAATAAGGAATTTCTTTTTGTTTTAATTGTTTTTCATTATTTCCGCTACTTGCAACCGTTAAATCAAAAACTTTAACAACACTTGTGCCTTGGGTGTTTTTATAAGTCGAATTAAACCCGCAAATATTATCTGCAACAATTCGACCTTGACGATTAGCAGGCCCCGCAAGAGGTAAAAGAGTGTTTTGTCCACCAACAAAATCCCTTGCTTCAATGTTATCACCTGCAGCGTAAATAAATCTATCTGAAGTTCTTAAATATTCATCAACAATAATCCCTCGATTTGTTTCTAGCCCAGCTTTATGCGCCAAATTAGTTTCAGGCTTAACTCCAAGCGCTAAAATGCATAAATCATAGTCGATAGCTTTATTTGAATTTAAAATAATTTGATTGTTGCTAAATTTTTGCACCCCATCGGATAAAATTAAATTTATACCTTTTTTAATCATTTCATCTTGTGCAATTTTTGCGATTTCAAAATCCAAAGATGCTAAAATTTGATTGTTTAATTCGATTAAAGTCGTATTTAAACCAAGCTCAACAAGGTTTTCAGCAATCTCAACCCCAATAAAACCGCCACCAATTACGGCAACTTTTTTAACGGAATTATTTTTAATATAATTTTTAATTTTATCAGCGTCAGCTAAAGTTCTTACAACAAAAGTTTTATCTTTATTTAATCCAGCAAATTCAGGAACAATTGGACTTGCACCACTTGCTAAAACTAAATAATCATAGCTTAATTTTTCATTAAAGTTTGTTAGAACAAATTTTTCTTCTTTATTTATTTCAATAACTTCTGTTTCTAAGCGGACATCAATATTAAACCAAGACTTAAACTTTTGAGGAGTTGAAACAAGGATACTGTCTCTATTTGGAATAACATCAGAAATGTAATAAGGAAGACCGCAATTGGCAATTGAAACTTCATTTGTTTGCTCTAGAATGATTATTTCAATATCTTCATTTAGTCTTCTTAATCTTGTTGCACAACTTGCACCAGCCGCACCGCCACCGATAATAATTACTCTCATAGATACCTCTTTGTTGCTATTGTGTATATATTAACATATTTAGCAAAGTTATTCGGTTGTATTAACAACAAAATAAGCTTTAAAAACAAGAGGCGAAGCCGAGTCGAGTGCAAAATAAAAGACACTCATTGTTGAGTGTCTTTTATGGAGCGGGAATGCTTTAGTTCTTAAGTGAGCATCGGCGAACTTTAGAAATAAAGTAGTACGTAGTAAGAGGCGAAGCCGAGTCGAGTGCAAAATAAAAGACACTCATTGTTGAGTGTCTTTTATGGAGCGGGAGACGAGGCTCGAACTCGCGACATCTTCCTTGGCAAGGAAGCATTCTACCACTGAATTACTCCCGCAATTAGTGTTTGCTTAATTATAATACACTATCAAAAAAAATAATCAAGCACTTTTTTAAAAAATATTAAATCATACACCTTAATAAATCGTTTGTATTAAATTTTATGTATTTTCTTGTAATATATATATATATTAGAATTTTGCCAAAGACTAATTTTGAAAGGGTCTTTATGGCTAAAAATATGCGTAATTTACGTGGCTTCACGCTAGCTGAAGTCATGATAGTTTTGACTGTTATTGGTGTTTTAACTGCCATTCTTTTACCTGTCGCAAGGCAAAGTATGCCAGATGAAAACCTAATGAAATTCAAAAAAGCCCACAACACTCTAGGTACTGTCATTCGTGAACTTGTGACAAGCGACAAGTATTATAAAGATGGAGATTTAGGGATAAAACCAGATGATACATTAATCGATGGAACACATAACGGCGATAATACATATTTATGCCGCTCTATTGCAGATGTTATCAATACGAAGAGCGTAAAATGTTCAGAAAAAACTTCTAGTAATCAAAAAGGATTTTGGTCTATTTGCTGGGGGGAACCATATCAATCTGGAACAAAAATAGAAGATATGGTTGATGAAGTTTGTAATGCCGCACAAGGTAATTCTGTTTCAACAATTGGGCCAGACGAGGGCATTATCACAAATGATGGCGTTGTATTCTATGAAACAGCACCAAGTGAACCTTTTGGATGGATTGACCCTGCAGAAGGAGTAAGAATTGCCATAGGAGCTGATAAGCCTAATTGTGGAGAGGATAGTTTTGTTGAAGCTAAATATAAGTTTTTCTGCATAGATATTGATGGCATTCCAAACAATACAAAAGGCTACTGGGAATGTGGTAATGAATGTCCTTTTGGCTACGGAATTCGCTGGGATGGCAAAATACTTGTAGGCACCAGAGCACAAGAATGGCTCAAAAAAGGAGTAAATGAAGAATAAAACTTTTTTACTTTAAAAGCCCATTTCGCTTCAAAAAAAATTTAAGCAAATTTTAGTCGAGGAGTACAAGCTCCTCTTTTTTTATACAAAAATGACTTCCAGATTACAGGAAGTCATTTTATTTTCAAAAAATTTAACTAAATATTAATTCCAAGCTGGGCCAGAAAAATCATGATCTGGAACACCATAAGAATTTTTAGTTGGCATATCGTATAAATTTCTAGTTGGCATATCATAGATATTTCTTTCAACCACCATTGCTTTTTTAGGTAACTCTTCTAATTTAGCATCAAAACCTGCAACAATGTTTTCCAATTTTGCCATTTCAACCATTTCTTCTTGGCATAATGTGCAATTGCAACCCTCACTCATCCAAGCTGCATTTGCTTCTTTTGCTCTTAATTCAGCCAATCTTGTTCTTGCTTTTAATTCATATCCGTCTTCCGGATTTAAATCACCTGTGCAACCTTCTGCCGCCCATTGAATTTCTGCTCTTTTTTGTTCTAATTGATGAATTCTTGCTGAATTTGAAATACGACCAAAAGCCATATTGGTGCTAATTGATGAAATTTGCATTTTATCTTCTCCTAACAAAATATAGTATACGTTCACAAAAACTTGTGAATAAAATTATTTGCTTATTTTAACAACACAAATATAAAATAGGCAAAATAAATAATACCACATAAAAATAAATTTGCTAGTGTTATTTTTTTAAATTTCATTATTGATAATGTTGTAGCCAAAGTTATTATTATTGTTGAAACAAAGTTAATAATAAGTATTGTTGAAAAATTCCAATTTGTTAATAAAATGCCTAAAGCAAAAACAACCGTTGCTTGAAAAACAATAGCACCTAAAATGTTTGCCATTGCTAAATCGTCTTTTCCTTGATAAAGCCAAATTATGCTATTGATGCATTCAGGTAATTCCGTTGCAAAAGGAGTAATAATTAAACTTAAAAGCAAAGGAGAAATATTTAAAATATCTGAAAAATATTTAATTTCACATACAAAAAAATGAGATGAAACAACAAGTAAAATTAAAGAAAATAAAAGCTGCAAAGTTAGTGATAACTTTTCTTGTTTAAAATTAAAATATAATTTTTCGCATTCACATTCAATGCATGTTGTTCTTGATTTTAAAATTGTTCTTTGAACGTATATACAATATAAAATCAATAGCAAAATAATTGCAATATATTTAAAATTTGAAAAATAAGAAAAAATAAAAGCTCCAATATAGCCTAATAAAAAATATTTATAATCTCTTATAACAGTTTTATAGTCTAGATATAATCTATTTTTCTTTTTTAAAATCAAAACAATTGAAAGAAAAAATAGTGCCAAAGTAGAAAGCATAAAAGGCGAACCCACAACGGCACCAAGCGCCACATCTTTCGCTAATTCAATTTTTGAATTTGAAAAGTAGCTTCCTAAAATTGCAACCACAGGAACAATTGTTTCAGGTAAACCTGTTCCAAAAACAGCAAGAATTGAACCGGTTGCACTGTTACCCAATTTCAATTTGTTTCCTAAAAATTCAATTGCATTAGTAAATAATACACAAGATAAAACAATGACTATTAAAGAGATTAGGGCGATTGTAAAATGTGTTAAAAAAGTCATTTGTTTTTCCTTTATTTTTTGTTATTCTATAAGCAATGGAAAGAGAGATTTTAAATTTAATAAATGCTGCTTCTCGCATTTTAATTCTAACACATGTAAATCCTGATGGCGACACTTTGGGTTGTGCGAGCGCTCTAAAAGAATTTATCGGAGAAAAGGCCGATATTTTAATTCAAATAAAAGATAATTTTAATTTTCCAAATACCTATTCTTTTTTGCCTCATTTAAATAATGCTAAAAATTTATCCAATCTTGAAGATAACTACGATTTAGTACTTGCACTTGATATCGCTTCGATTGATAGAATAATTGATAAAGGAAGAGTTATTTTTGAAAAAGCGCAAAATACAATTGTAATTGATCATCATAAAACAAACTCTGGTTTTGGAAAAATAAACTATATCAAAGGCGGAATTTCTTCAACTGGCGAAGTTTTATTTGATTTATTTAAAAAAATAGATGTTAAAATCACAAAAGATATGGCAGTTGGCTTGTATAGCGCTATTTTAACTGATACCGGCTGTTTTAAATATGAAAGCACTACGGAACATACTTTTTTAATAGCATCTGAACTTTCAAAATTAATAAATACATCTGAAATTGCTGATTTGTGCTATACGAATAAGCCTAAAAATTTAATTTTATTTCAAAACTATTTAATAACAAATTCAACTTTTTGCTTGAATGATAAAATTGCTTATACTTTAATAACAAAAGAAATAGTTGATAAGTTCAGTGCAAAAGATGAATACACAGAGGGAATTTGCGAAACTTTAAGGTCAATATCTGGAGTCGAAATTGCTTTTGTATTAAAAGAAGTTCAAAACGGAGTTAAGGTTTCAATTAGAACAAAAGAAGTTGACGCAACTAAAATTACTGAGAAATTCAATGGCGGAGGACACAAAAGAGCTGCAGGCTGCACAATAAAAGAAAAAATTAATACAGCAGCAGATATGCTTTTAAAAGAAGCAAAAGCTCTTTTATAGTTATGTTAAAGAAAACTCAAAACGTATTAAAAGATTATATTAAAAATCTAATTCAAAGTATTATTCGAGATGACTTTGCAAATGCGGCAGGCGAAATGGCTTATATGACAGCATTAGGCATTTTTCCCTTTATGCTATTTTTAACGGCTGTTTTTGGTTGGCTTGGAAAAACGTTTTTTATTAACAAAATCATCTTTGGTCTATCAACCATTGCGCCTCAAGGTGTAATTGATTTAATTAACGGTGTTCTAGCTGAAGTTGTCATTTTTAAAAGCGGTAAAACAATGGCTATTGTTGGCTTTTTAGTTACTGTTTTTCTAACTTCAAATGCTATAGCAGTAATTATTAAGGGGCTAAATAGAGCAAATAACATTCAAGAAAATAGAAGCTTTTTCAAAGTTAGGCTTCTTGCGATTTTAATGGTTTTTGTAAATACATTTTTCTTGTTTATCAGCATTAACTTAATCGTTTTGGGCAAAGTTATTTTAAATTTTATTGGAACTTATTTATCAATAGCACAAAACATTATAGACACAATTTTAATCACAAGATGGCCTGCGGCGTTTTTATTAATGTTTTTATTGGCTGCAATAAACTATTACGTTTTACCTGCTCGTGATTTTAGTGCAAAAAGAAAAAGCGTTATCCCTGGGGCTTTATTTTTCTGTATTTTTTGGTTGTTGGGTTCTTGGGGCTTTTCATTGTATGTTAATGCACTTGGAACATATAACAAAGTATATGGAACAATTGGTATTTTTGCAATTTTAATGGTTTGGCTGTATTATTCTTCAGTTATTCTTTTAATTGGCGGGCAAATCAACAATCAAACTCTTAGAAAATTGATTATTTTAGACAAGAAAAAACAAAAATTAACTGAATAATTATGAAAAAATTGCTTTTAATTTTAACTTTATTGTTTTCATCTTCTTTTGCGCTTGACCTAGATACTAAAATTGGTCAGATGATTTTAGTCGGCTTTAATGGAGATGATGTTAATTCATCTGAATTTCAAAAAGTTTTAGATAAAAGTAAAAACGGAGAAATAACAGGAGTTATATTATTTAAAAAAAATATTAAATCAAAAGATGATTTAATAAAAATGAACGAAGAATTAATTAAAAATTCACCTATAATACCTTTAATTTCAATTGATAATGAGGGTGGATATGTTCAAAGATATGATTTTATAAAACACAAAAGCGCTAAAGATGTTGCAGAATTATCAACAAAAGAAGCAAGAAAAGAATATTTGATAATGGCAAATTTATTAAAAGAATTAAAAATAAATTTAAATTTTGCTCCTTGTGTTGATTTAGAAATAAATAAAAATTCCATAATTTCAACTAAAGGAAGAAGTTACGGTGAAAATCCTAATATAGTAACAAAATATTCTAAAATTTTTATTGAAGAACACAATAAAAAAGGAATAATAACTTCAATTAAACATTTCCCAGGGCACGGCTCAGTTGAGGGCGACACTCATCTTGGTTTTGTTGATGCAACAAGAACCTTTAAAGGTCAAGAATTAAAGCCATATATTAATTTAAAAAACTATGACAAGCTAAATATGGTTATGGTTTCTCATATTTTTAACGCAAATTTAGATAAGAAATATCCTGCAAGTTTATCCAAAAAAACAATTAAGGAATTTTTAATTGATGAAATTGGTTTTGATGGGGTAATTATTTCAGATGATTACGATATGGGGGCGATTAGAAAAAACTATTCACTTAGAGAAATTGTAGTTAATTCAATTAATGCCGGAGTTAATATTTTAATGTTTTCAAATAACATTGAAATAGATGACGATGATATTTCAACAAAAATCAAAAAGATTATTAAAGAAGAACTCTTGTTGGGTAATATTAAAATTCAAGATATTGATAATTCATATAATAAAATAATGAAATTAAAAAATAATTTAAAATAATTTTTGCGAAAAAAGCGCAATTATAGTAAAATTTAAATATGTTAGATTTAAATGCCAAATACGAAATTTTATCTTTTTCCGTTGGAGATACCAAAGCTGGTACGAAAATGGGAAAAATGCAGATTAAAAATCTTGAAAATTCTTCAATTTTAAATTGTGTTTTATGGGAAGAAACTCTTAATAGAACTGCAGATATTTCAACAAGGGTTGGAAATATCATTAGAATTATTACTGCAAGCTATAATGAAAAATATAATAATTGTTTGTTGAATAATTTTGAAGTTTTAGAACAAGCGATTTTAGGCGTTGACGAAGAAAAAAGAGAAGAATATTTTAATAAAATTTTAAATGCGATTAGCGAATTTAAAGATGAAAAACTTAAAAATTTCGTATCTGATATTTTAATTAAAAATAAAGAAAAATTTATCGTTTGTCCTGCTGCAAAGCAAATGCACCACAACTATATTGGTGGACTTGTTGTCCATACTTATGAATGTGTTGAAATGGCTCAAGCGGTTTTACCTAAAGTTAAAAAATATTTAAATAAAGACGAAGTAATTGCAGCTGCAATTTTACATGATATCGGTAAAATTTACGAATATGATATAAATCTTGAATCAGGCATGATTGAATATAATGAGCAATTTAAAAAAGATTGGATTACTCATTCTCAATATGGTTACACTCTTTGCATGTCAAATGGCTTTTTAAATATAGCAAAAATGATAGCTTCTCACCACGGAAGAGCTGATTGGGGCGCTATGATTGACCTTGGCGAAAAAGATTTAGAACCGTTTTATTATATAATTCATCATGTTGATGATTTATCTGCTAAATTTGGCGCAACAAGCGTTAATGATGTTAAAAATTTAAATTAAAGGATAGAATATGAAATTAGTTAAATTGTTAATATTAACGACAATTTTGTTAATAAGTTCAAAAGTTCAAGCTGCACACCAACTATACGCCGATATTGACGGCGTTCATATTCCTTATGGCACAAAGCTTGAATTATCAATGGCAGAAAATGTGACAACAAAAAGCATAGCACAAGGGGATATGTTTCAAGCATACTTAACAAAAGATATTTATGTTAACAATAAATTAATTCTTCCTTCTAAAACAATTTTTAGGGGTAGAGTTGTGGATATGACTCCCTCAAGAAGCTTATCTCGACCTGCTAAAATCACATTAAATCTTGACCATTTAGTTACAAAATATGGAACTCAATTAGCTCTTAATTCTGGTATTGCAAGTAATTTTGATTATATTTTAAAAGCTGATGGTTCTCTTACTACTAATGGAAATTATTTTAAAGCCACTGCAGCTGATCTTAAAAAATCAGGCAAAATTTTACCTAAGACGGTTAAATGGGGCGCTACTGCAGGAGATAACTTGTTTAAAGGCGCTAAAATAATTTTTGTTCCTATAACATTTGTAGCTGGAACTGTTGCAATGGTTGGTTCTGGAGCTTATAATATTGTTTCAAATCTTTTTGAACATGGAGATGAAATCGTAATCAAAAGAGGAACCGTGTTTAATATTATACTTTTATCTAAAATAGATGTGCCATCATAAAATATGACAAAAAACGAAGTCTTAACTCAATTAAAAGAAATTTTAATTAAAAATAATTTATCGCTATCAAGTGCCGAAAGCTGCACTGGTGGTTTAATAAGCTCATATTTAACCGATATTGACGGGGCAAGTAATTTCATTTTTCAAAATTTTGTCACTTATTCTAACGACGCAAAATCTAAATTTCTAAAAGTTAAAAAAGAAACTCTAGAAGAATTTGGCGCAGTATCAAAAGAAACTGCTTATGAAATGTCATTGGGGCTTTTAAAATATGCTGATTGTTCAATTGCAACAACAGGAATTTTAGGCCCAACAGGGGGAAGTAAGGAAAAACCAGTTGGCTTGGTTTATATTTCTCTTGGATATAAAGATAAAATCAAGGTTATAAAATATATTTCAAAAAAAGCTTCAACAAACGATAGATATCAAATTAAAGTAGATATTGTTGAATATGCGCTTTTGCAATTATTGCAATTTTTAAAAGAGGTTTTATAGATGATTAATGTTGTTGTCATAGATTCAAATATCCAATCAAGAGAACTTTTGAAAAATAATCTAAATTCAATTGAAAATATTAATGTTGTTAAATGCTATGAAAAGTTTGACGATAATATAAATTTTGAAAATATTAATCTTGTTGTATTTGATGTTAATTCAAGCACTGCAAATGAAACTTTGGAAAAAGTCGAAAAATTAAAAAATAAAAACATTAATTTTATAGCAACAAGTTACGAGATAAATTCGCTTCTTGTTAGTCAAACACTAAGTAAAGGGGTTTTGGATTTTCTTTTAAAACCAATTATTCCGAGCGTTTTAGAAATTGCTATTAAAAAAATAAGCCAACAAGAAAAACAAGCAAAAACAATTGCCGTTTTTTCAAACAAAGGTGGTGTTGGAAAAACTTCCTTGATTACCAATCTAGCTTGGGAAATTTATGATAAAACAAAAGACAAAGTTTGTATTTTAGATTTAAGTTTTAATAGTGAAAATGCGACAAATTTTTTAAATGTTGAGCAAAAATATAATTTAGATTATATTTTAAGCTCAATTGAGGGATTAAATAAAAATACACTTCTTTCTTTGATGGGAAAATATCAAGACAGCCAAATTTATCTTCTTGAAACAAAAGAAGAAGTTGTGTCCGAGCTAAAATATACTCCTCAAAAAATTGCAAAAATAATTAATTCTCTAAAACAAATATTTGATTATATTTTAATTGATACGACAAATTTAATTAACGAATCAACAATTTCTATTTTAAACCATTGCGATTTAATTTTATTGTTGAGTACAACAAACAAAACTTCACTCAAAAATTGCTTAAATTGTTGTGAATTATTTGACAAAATTGGCTATAATGATGATAAAATAAAGATAATCATCAATAGATATATTGAAAATCAAGAATTATCGCTTGATGAAATTGAAAAAACAATAAATAAACAAATTTTCAACACTATTCCTAATAATTATTTAACTCTTATTGATGCAATTAATTTAGGAAATAACGTTGGAGAAGTGAATCCACAATCAAACATCGCAAAAGCATACAAAAAAATAGCGAATGATATTTTGAATATAGATTTTTCAACTTTAAAAACAAATGCAAAATATCACCATGGGATTTTCAACTTGCTTAAAAAAATGGGAGAAGAGTAGTTTTGTCATTAAAAGATAGATTAAATACGGCACAAAAACAAACACCGGCTCAAGTTGTAATCGAACAACAAAAAGAGCAGCCAAAATATTATGCAACTGAAAAAGAAGCACAAATTGACAACCTTGGGATATTAGACACTTTGTTAGCTGATGATGAAATCAACAATATCTTTGTTAGCGGTGCAAAAAACATAATTATAAATAAAAAAGGTAAATCAAGAAAAAGCACTTCAACATTTAGAGATAATGTTCAATTAATTAATATTCTAAAAAAAATCGCCCAAAATAATGGAGTTGAATTCAACGAAAAAAACCCATATTTTAAATTTAATTATGAAGTTGGAATAAACGCCACAGTAACTCTTCCACCTTTATCTAATGTTGCAACATTGTTTATAAAATGCTACAAAGATAAACACGCTAACTTGCAAACCTTGCAAGAGGAATTAAGCGTTTCAAAAGAAATCGCACTTATTTTAGAAGCTTTTTGTTCAATAAATAAAAATATTTTAATTATTGGTAAATCAAACACTCTTAAAACCACCCTTTTAAGTGCATTAGCAAAAAAACTTCCAAGCAACAATAGAGGGGTTGTTATTGATAGTGAAAAAGAATTCATTATCAATGGTCAAAATTATACAAATTACGATTTTTCACTAATTAACGACAAAATGCAAGATGACATTCTTAATTTTACCATCAGTACGCTTTCAGATAAGATATTTGTTAATACAAGCTCAGAAAAACTATATTCAAATATTGTTCAAAAAGGCGCTGATTATAAAGGGTTCATTACAACTCTTGAAGCGCAAAATCCGCAAGATGCGCTAGATAAATCAGTTGAAATTTTACAAAAAAACATTCCAAATTTAACCTCTCAAAAAGCAAGAACAATGTTTTTAAATGCTTTTGATATTATAATTACAACTTCAAAAGATGAAATTGGAAGAAGAAAGATTTCAGCTATTTCTGAAATTAATTTATTATCAGAAAACTCTATAATACAAGATATTTTTACTAGCGATTACTCTAATCTTCATAAATCAAGCGGAATTATTCCTTTGTTTTATGAAGATATTAAAGCAAATTCGCTTCCAATTAGCGATAATATTTTCGATATTAACTACAAACACACATACTATAAAAACGTTGATATTGAAACTATGGCACAATTTGGGAAAAAAAGCGCTAATATCGATATCTTAAAAAAATTCAAAAAGAATTTGCCAACCCAAGAAGAAAACGAGTTAGAAAAAGCTGAAGATATTCAAGAACAACAAACACAACAAGAACAAAATATTGAATTAAACGAAGAAGATATTGCTAAAAAAGTTCAAGAAAAATTTGAAGAATTGAAAAACAATGCTCAACAAAACGACGAATTTACAATCAATTTAGAAGAAATTGGGCAAAATAATAACGAATTAAATAATGAAAACATATAAAAAATTAATGCAAAAATGCATAAATTTAGCTAAAAAAGCGTCAGGCGCTAATATGCCCAATCCTTTTGTTGGCGCTATTGTTTACGATGAAGAAAAAAAAGAAATAATTTCATCTGGTTATCATAAAAAATATGGCGAAGCACATGCTGAAGTTAATGCAATAAACGCTGCAAATGGTAATACAAAAAATAAAACCATAATAGTTAATCTAGAACCTTGTTCACATTACGGCAAAACTCCGCCTTGTGCTGATTTAATTATAAAATCAGGTTTCAAAAAAGTTGTCATTGCTATGCTTGACCCAAATAAAAAAGCAGCAGGCGGAATTGAAAAATTAAAAAATGCTAATGTTGAAGTAATAACTGGTGTTTTAGAGGAAGAAGCAAAAGAGCTAAATAAGGTTTTTATAAAAAATATTAAAACTAAAAAACCCTATGTTATGCTTAAAACAGCCACAACTCTGGATGGTAAAATTGCACTTGAAAACAGCAATTCAAAGTGGATTACAAACGAAAAAGCAAGAAAATTTGTTCATAAACTAAGAAGTGAATACCAAGCGATAATGTCTGCTTCAGGGACAATTTTAGCAGACAATCCGCAATTAAACGTTAGATTAAAAAACAAAAAATCTCCAATTAGAATTATTTTTGACCCTAATAATAAAATTCTTCTTAGCTATAACGTTTTTAAAAATGATGGAAATAGAATAATTTTAATTAATAATTCAAAAATTGAACTTCCAAATCATATTGAACAAATTAATTTTAATGGCAATTTTAATGAGCTTTTTAAAAAACTATATGAAATTGGAATTTGTTCAATTATGATAGAAGCTGGCTGTGGCTTTAATTCTGAACTTTTAAAAAGCAATGAAATTGATGAAATTAACCAATTTATTGCGCCTAAAATTTTTGGCGGAGGTTTAAATTTTGTTGATGGTTTAAAATTTGATGAAGTAAACAAAACAATTCAGCTTGAAAACATTAAAATTAAACGATTTGATGATAATTTTTTAATTAATGGTAAAATAAAAAAGTAGTTTGAGGATTAAAAAATGAAAATTTTAGTTATCAATGGTCCAAATATCAATATGCTAGGTACACGTGAACCTGAAATATACGGCTCTACTACCTTAGAAGATATTAATTGCGAACTTGTTGAATATGCTTCAACGTTAGGCGATGTTGAATTAGAATTTTTCCAATCAAACCATGAAGGTGAAATCGTAGACAAAATCCAAAGTGCAGCAAGTTTTAATGGTTTAATTATTAATCCTGCCGCATATACTCATACATCAATTGCTATTGCGGATGCTATAAAATCAATCAATATTAAAGCCGTTGAAGTTCACCTTTCTAACCCTCAAACTCGTGAAGATTATAGAAAAATTTCATACACTGCTTCAGCTTGCGTTGGAGTTGTGGCTGGATTTAGCAAAGAAAGCTATAAATTAGCGCTTTTAGGCTTGGTTAATAAAATTAATGAGTAAAGAGCTAAAATTTTTAGATATAATTTCAAAAACGCTCGATAATTCAACTTATCTTGGAGATGATTGTGCGTATTTAAAAGAATACAATCTTGCAATTTCATCTGATAGCTTAATTGAAGATGTTCATTTTAGCTTATCTTTTATGACACCTTATGAAATAGCTAAAAAAGCTATGTTAGTTAATATTTCTGATATTTTAGCTTCTGGCGCAATAGTAAAATATGCAACAATAAATTTATCTGGAAAGCTAAATGAAAATTTTATTGAAGAATTTTATAAAGGAATAAACGAAGTTGCAAAAGAATATAATTTAAAAATTATCGGTGGCGATTTAACTAAATCTGATAAAGTTACTATTTCAATAACTGTTTTTGGAGATTGTAAAAATAGAAATGTTTCATCAAGAAAAAATGCTTCTAATGACTATATTATAGCAGTAGCAGGTGAATTTGGTTCAAGCGCTCAAGGATTAGCAGATTTACAAAACAATTTAAAAGAAAATTATTTTATTAATTATCATAAAAACCCAATGCTTTATCCTAATATCTCTTCTTTAATCGCTCTTAAAGCTCAAAAGCCTTATGCAATGATGGATTCATCAGATGGTCTTATTGATTGCTTATATCAAATTTCATCTAAAAGTAATATTAGAATTGATGTTGAATATGAAAAAATTCCTAAAAAAACACTAAATAAAGACTTTGTTTTATATGGCGGAGAAGACTACGCTTTAGTTGTTTGCTTGGATGGGGATGATTTCAAAAACATTAATGGCTTAGTTGAAATTGGCTCTTGCTCAATTGGTAGTGGGGTTTATATTGATAAGCAAAAAGTAGAATATAAAGGATTTAATCATTTTGAATAAAAAAACAATAGCAATAATAACATCGGGTGGTTCATCAACTCGTTTTGGTTCAAATAAACTTTTAGAAAAAATAGGAGAAATGTCTGTTATTGAAACAACCATTTCAAAATTTATTGATTTGGTGGATGAAATTATAATTCCAGCTAAAGATGATATTAAAGAACATATTTCAAATTCAAAACTATTTTGCAATAAAATAAAATTTGCGCCGAGCGGCGAAACTCGTCAAAAAAGCGTCTATAACGGGCTTTTGGAGTGCGATAATTGTGATATTGTTTTAATCCATGATGGAGCAAGACCTTTTATTGATATTGAAACAATTAAAAAAACAATTGAACTAACCAAAGAAAAAAGAGCTGTTGTTGTTGGAATTAAAGCAATTGATACAATAAAACAAATTAAAGATGGAAAGATAATCAAAACTCTTGATAGAGCTGAGATTTTTCACGCTCAAACACCCCAAGCATTTGAATATAATTTAATTAAAAATATTCACGAAAAATACAAAAATAATCCAAATTTCACAGATGATAGCTCAATGGCTGAAGCTGAAAACATCGATGTTTATTATCTTGAAGCAACAATTAAAAATAAAAAAATCACAACAAAAGATGACTTATCTTAAAGTATAATATTCCATTACACTTTCGTCTATTTTAAAAGTGACACAAATATTTTAGAGTAGAAAATATGAAAAAATATTTATGGAGTTATTATGCTGATTGATAGACAAAATAATCAAGATAAACAATGCCATTACAGCGAATTTAAAAATGTGAGCAAAGAATTTTTGCCTTGGCTTGAAAATCTTGCTTGGGAATATAGATGCAAAATTGATAAAAAAGAATGGAAAAGTAAATATAACAATTACGTAATATATGATTATGAGCCATTTTGCGCTGATGGCTTTGAAATCAATCTGACATTATCATCAAGGCAAATTGAATATCTAAATTTTGTTCGATTTTTATACGAAAACAAAATTCAACAAATTGGATATTTGAAAAACTGTCTAACGCTTTAATCTTGCTTTAAGCCTTGAATAATTGCGTCTGTCAGTTTTGACACTTGTTTAATTTCAAGCCCAAGGTCCTTAAGTTTAGCTGAAGTTTTCTTGTTTATTGTTGGAATGATAGCTTTTTTAAAGCCAAGTTTTTGAGCCTCTTTTAAGCGTTGTTCAATATTATCTACATATCGAATTTCGCCCAACAAGCCAACTTCGCCAATAATAATGGTATCCGGTTTAATTGGAATATCTCGAATAGAACTAATTATAGATAGCGCTAATGCTAAATCATAGCTTGGCTCAACTATATCAATTCCACCAACAACATTAACATATACATCTTGTTTGGATAAATTTAAGCCGACTTTCTTTTCTAAAACCGCTAAAACCTGTAAAAGCCTATTATATTCAATGCCTACAGCTACTCTTCTTGGGTTAGTGTAGTTGGTTGAACCAACAAGCGCTTGAATTTCATGCAAGAAAATTCTGCTACCCTCTAGAGTTGCAACAACAGCACTTCCTGAAGCGTTATTGTGTTGTTCTAAAAGCATTTGAGATGGTGAATTAATTTCAACCAACCCATCATCTTCCATTTTAAAAACACCAACCTCAGATATTGCGCCAAAACGGTTTTTTATGCATCTTAAAATGCGATATTGTTTATATTTATCGCCCTCAAAGTTAATAACGCAGTCTACCATATGCTCAAGCACTTTTGGACCTGCGATATTACCCTCTTTTGTAACATGTCCAATTATGATTGTTGTTATATTTTTTTGTTTTGCTATTCGCATTAAAACATTTGTGCATTCTCTAATTTGAGAAACACTGCCAGCAGATGAAGCCACGTTTGCACAAAAAACAGATTGAATACTATCAACGATTAAAAAATCAGGTTTAATAATATCAATTTGTGCTAAAACCTCATCAATGCAAGTTTGATTGGTTAGATATAAATTTTCTGGCTCAACTTCTAATCTTTTTGCTCTTAATTTAACCTGCAAGGGGCTTTCTTCAGCGCAAATATATAAAACTTTTAATTTTTCATTATTTTGCTCAATTTCACAAATATTTTTTGTGGTTTGTAAAACTAATGTAGATTTTCCAATCCCAGGATCTCCCGCTAAAAGCGATAATGACCCTTGAACAAAGCCGCCACCAAGGACTCTATCTAATTCTTCAATGTTTGTTTTAAAACGAACTTTTTCATCAAGTTCAATTTCTTTAATTTTTGATATTTTAGTATCAACCAAAACTACGTTAGATGGTTTTGATAGGTCGTTTTTTGATACTGTTGATGTTACCTCTTCAACAAAAGTGCCAAATTGATTACATTCAGGACATCTTCCTAGATATGAAACTGTTTCATATCCGCAATTTTGACAAACCCATTTTGATTTTACTTTAGCCATAGATGAATTATAGCATAAAAAATTCCCTCTAATTTCTTAGAGGGAATTTAAACTGTTTTATAAACTAGCAGTTAACGCAAGTTGTTTGTTTAACAACGTTTTCAAGAGCTTCAAGAGCGTCTGCTGGAAGTTTATCAATTCCTGCTTTTTCTGTTTCTCTTGATTTAACGAAGTTAATTCTATCTTGCATACGAGCTGCAAATTCTTTAGCATATTCTTGGTTAGTAAATGAAGCGTCGAAGCCTTCGATATCCATAATTTCGATATCTGAGAAGTTTTCCCATTTGTGGAAGTTAGCTTCACCTGATACGATTGCTTCAATAATTCCAAGAGTGTGTTTTGGTTGAACTTTTGTACCCATAAATTCACCAGTATTTAAGATGTAGCAATCAACGCCATCAGCGATTAATTGTTTAAATCTTTCATAATCTACTGCTAGAGGATAAACTCTAAATGGGTTAGCATATGGTTCAACTACAAGAGCGTTAGGGTCAACGCCTGCTGCTAATCTTTCAGCAGATGAACGTTTAGTAGCTAGAGTTGCACCCATTGCAGAACCCAATGCAGCACCTGATAATTTTAATACAGGAGGAATAGTTGGGTCTTTCATTAACCAGAAAATTGCATTGATTGGTTGGTCAATTCTGTCAACTCTGTTTGGTGACCATAATTTAGATTTAACAGCACGTCCGTTACCATTTCTAATATCTTCAGTAACTGAAACAACGCTACCATCAGCTAATTGAATAGCACCATTGTTTTGTTGAGTTAAGATATATTTGTTATCATCGCATCCGATTGGATAATCTGCAGTTTTATCAAAATATGCAGGTTCTAGGGCGATTGTGTATTTATCTTGAACATTGATGATAAATGCGTCATCGTGTAAAACAGTGATATCATATTTTCCACCGTGTTTAGCGTGAGTAATTGTAGATTTACCTGAACCTGATAAACCAAATACTGCTACTTGGAATGAACCATTGTCAAGGTTATATCTTTTCATACCGCCGTGGCATGAAGCATAGCCATTTCTTGCAGCGCAACCCCAAGCAAGAGTTAATGTACCTTTTTTGTGTTCGCCGAAGTATCTCATACCTAAAATGCAAGCACAATTGTGTTCAGGATCAAAGAATGTTAAACCGTATGGGAAGTCTGGGTGTGTCCAATCAGGATCAGAGAATACATAGATATCTCCTTCGTTGATTAGACGAGATTCACCATACATTTTAGCGTATTCTTCATTGATATATTGGAAGTTTAACATCCAAGAATACATAACATTTTCAAAGCCAGCTGGGATTAATAAATGAGCTTTAATCATAAAGTCGTTATCTAAACCAACAACAGCTTCAGTTCTATACATTAATTTTTCACGAGAATTGTAAACAGCTTCTCTGATAATTGGTAATAAATAACCAAGGTCACATCCTGGTTCGCCAACGATTTTTCTAGCTGCTGCACATCTGCCAACAACTGTTCCATCGTTAAATAATAATTGGTTAGCGCCTTTTGGTAAACCTAATTTTTCAGGTTCATAAACAGGCATACCTGTTAATTCAATTGTACCTGATGAATCTTTAGCTAATTTGTATGCTTCAGCTACAGATTTAACTTCTTCAACGTTGTTGCCGAAAAATGGTGCAGTGATGGTTGCACGAGCGGCAGACATTAATTTTTTTAATTCGTCTGAATTAGTAAAGTACTCTACTGTTGACATAAATTTACTCCTTTTAATAGTCAAACATATTCAATTTTATTCTATATCAAAAAAACAAGTGTTACAAGTGTTAAAAATACATTCAATAATTTAATTTTTTATTTTTTTATGTTAGAATTTTGTTGCTAATAAGGAGTTAATTATGCAAACTGTTTTAAATTACGAAGTAAAAGACATTACTTTAGCTGAACAAGGCAAGAAAAATATTGAATGGGCTCAAAAAGATATGCCTGTATTAAATTCAATTCGAGAAAGATTTAAAAAAGAGCAACCTTTTAAAGGCTTAAAATTAACAGCTTCTGTTCATGTTACAAAAGAAACTGCGGCTCTTTGTATTGCGCTTAAAGAAGGTGGAGCAGACGCAGTGTTAGCTGCTTCAAACCCTCTATCAACTCAAGATGACGTTGCAGCGGCATTAGTTAAATATTATGGAATTCCTGTTTATGCTATAGCTGGAGAAGATTCTGAAACTTATCATAGACACATTAAAACAGTTTTAGACCACAAGCCAAATTTAGTTATTGATGATGGTTGTGATTTAGTTGCAACAATTCATAGCTCTAAAAGAGAGTTAATTCCAAATATTATTGGCTCATGCGAAGAAACAACAACAGGAATTATTAGACTTCAAGCAATGCAAAATGAAGGAAAATTAGAATTTCCAGCACTTGGAGTTAATAATTCTCTAACAAAACACATGTTTGATAATCGCTACGGCACAGGTCAAAGTGCACTTGATGGCATAATTAGAGCAACAAACATTTTATTGGCTGGTAAAACTTTTGTTGTTTGTGGTTATGGTTGGTGCTCTAGAGGCGCTGCTGATAAAGCTCGTGGAATGGGCGCTAATGTTATTGTTACAGAAGTTGACCCATTAAAAGCTCTTGAAGCTGCTATGGATGGTTTTAGAGTAATGCCAATAGCGGACGCTGCACCATTAGGCGATATTTTCTTATCTATCACAGGTGATATTAATGTAGTTTCAGCGCAAAATATGCTAAATATGAAATCAGGAGCGTTTGTAGCTAATGCAGGACACTTTGATGTTGAAATTGATGTTAAAGGACTTAAAAAATATACAAAAGAATTTAAAAATATCCGTCCAAACCTTGATGAATGGGTTTTAGAAAACGGAAAATCAATTTATGTTTTAGCTTCTGGTAGATTAGTTAATTTAGTTTGTGCAGAGGGTCATCCGGCTTCTGTAATGGATATGTCTTTTGCAAATCAAGCATTAGGAATGGAGTTTATTGTTAAAAACCAAGGCAAATTAGAAAATAAAATGTACACACTTCCAAGAAGCGTTGATGAAGAAATTGCTAGAATTAAGCTTGATTCTATGGGAATTAAAATTGATACTTTAACAGCTGAACAGGAAAGATATTTAAATACTTGGTCAGAAGGGACATAAGATAAAATAGTTTTTTTAAAAAAGCCGCAAAAAATTTGCGGCTTTAATTATGCAAATATAAAATTAATTTAAAAAAAGGAGAGGAAATCCTCTCCAAAACGATTTAGGTTATTTAATTTCCAAATTACAACGCACCTCTAATAATGACTGTACCATTCATGCCACTATACGCACTTGTTCCGCCATTACCAGTATTTTGAAACTGATTACCATTAGAACCTTTCTCGCCATAGTAAACAGAACAATCAGTTCCATTAAATGAACAAACCTTATGAGCGGTAGTGCCAGAACCACCAGCAGCACTCACTCCAAAACCACTTGATGCACCACCAGTTTTTCTTGTAGAGGTGCATTTAATTGTTCCACCACCTGCACCAATAACAATAGGATAAGAGTCACCCGCTACAACATTAATGTTAGTTGCAATATTATAATTACCACCACCCGACACAGCTTCATCACATTCACCCCAAACATATGTTGTGCCACCAGCACCACCACCAACAGCAAAAACATCTATTGTTGGGTTTTTAATCGAATTAAATTTAAGAGTTCCAGTTTTAGTAAATTTTATATACCAATAAGTATTTGATACGCTAAGAATAGAGCCACTTTCCGTAATATCAGACCCAGCACTATCTGTAAGAGTGTATGTTGGTATTTTTTCTGATAATGAACTTGAACCATTTAATTTACCTCTTATCATAACTGTTCCACTCATGCCAGTTTTTGCGGCTGCACCACCATTACCTGTATTAGGGTTTTGATTACTATTGCCACCGGTATTACCATACGTATAAGTGCATGTTGAATCACCAAAATGACAAAGAGAATAGCTTTGTGTTTTTAATCCACCACGAGAATGCACTCCAAAACCACTTGAAGCACCTCCATTTGACGGCTTAGAAGTGCAAGCTACCACAGAACCACCTCCACCAATATTAATCGGGTAGGTTGGTCCAGCTGATATATATGTATCTTTTACGATGTTGTAAGTTCCGCCACCAGCAACACCTTGACTACATTCACCCCAAACATATGTTGTACCACCAGCACCACCACCAACAGTGAAAACATCTACATAATTAGTAGGCAAATAATCAAAATTAACACTTCCGCTATTAGTAAATTTCAAATACCAATAATCACCTGATATGTTTAATGTACTGTATTGTGTAGTTACGTCAGTACCACTTGTACTTAAAAATTTATACGTAGGTATAGTAGGACTCGAACCGCCAATCGTCCTTTTTCCTCTTATTACAATAGCCCCACTCATACCTGGCTTTGCTTTTGTACCGCCATTTCCAGTATTATGATTTTGATTGGCATCAGTACCAGGAACTCCATATTTATAATCACATGAAGCGTCACCAAATGGGCAAATACTATGATCACTCGTATATACTCCACCAGCCGCAAAGACTCCAAATGCGTTAGATGTATTGCCATTACTCCTGTTTGATGTACATTGTACCGTGCCTGAGCCTGCCCCGATTTTAACAGGATATGATTTTTCAATTGATACAGCAACATCTTTTACAATATTATAGTTGCCACCACCCGACACAGCTTCAGTACATTCACCCCAAACATACGTTGTGCCACCAGAACCACCACCAACAGCAAAAACATCAATAAAGTTATTTGGCAAAGAACCAAATGTAAGAGTGCCGCTATTTGCAAACTTCATATACCAATATTCATTGGTAACACTTAAAGTTACGTCTGAGTGTGTAATATCAGAACCACTGTCATTTAAAAATCTATATGATGGAATTGTTGAAGCTTGTACATTTGATGCACCAAGCCTTCCTCTTATTATTACAACTCCAGACATACCTTTACCAGCAGCTTTGCCTCCACTACCCGTATTTGCAATTTGATTAGAACTACTTCCTGATGCGCCATATTTTTGATCGCAACTAGCATCATTAAATGGACAAATACTGTGGCTACCATCACGAACACCACCATGCGAATATGTTCCAAAAGCACTTGTTGTGCCTCCGTTTGATGGTAAAGCAGTACATGCAGTTACGCCGCCGCCAGCTCCGATTTTAATCGGATATGGTATTCCTGTTTGAACTACAATATTTTTTAATATATTATAACTACCACCACCAGAGGCATTCTGTTCACACTCACCCCAAACATAAGATTGACCACCAGCACCACCACCAACCATAAAAACATCCATAACATTGGCTGGAACAGTAGAAAAAGTTAAAGTACCGGTCGACTTAATCTTTAGATACCAATAAGTATCTCCTTTTGTAAGTTCCGTATCAGTTTCCGTGATATCAGAACCACTATCATTCAAAAGAGTATAAACAGGAACATCTTTAACACAATTGCCATCAACAAGCAAGTCTTCGGCATTCTCACAGGATATACAAGCATTGTCAATTTTTGACTTTTCTGCACAACCAACTGCAGTATTCAAAATGCAAGTTGGAGAAGCTTCAAGAGCGTAATATCCATCAGCACATTCTTTACATTGAGATTGACCATTTAAAGGATGCTTATCAGTACCATCAGCAGAAGTTGATGTGCCTGCAAGACATACAAGCTTATTAAAGCCATCACAAAAGTGTCCTTCAGGGCAGTGTTTACATGCTTGTTCATCCATATCAAAATATTGACCCATGCCGCATGCGCCAGCAGACGGTACTCCACTGCCTCCGCCACCGCCAATCGTTACACCTGAGGATTTTATTTTTTTAGTAATTACAGGAGCCAATGCTGCCATGACAACTGAAACAATTATTAAAGCAATAAGTATTTCAACCAAAGAAAATGCAGATTTAATGCATTTTTTTAGGTTAGAAAACATCGATGTACTAGCTTGCTTGGCTAGGCTCACTTGACTCGGGTTTGCTCCTGTAGTGCTCGGGCTTTGCCCTGCGCTCCTACGTCGCAATAGTAACGCAAAGCTACCAAATAAATTCCTATTTTTCATATTATTTTTTACCGTTCGTGTTAAATGATATTTTATCTGTTTTGCTAAATTTAAAAATAAAAATTAGCACAAGATAATAAAAACTATAAAAGATTTTAGTATATTCTGCTAATTTTTGCAAGATTTTTTAGTATAAATCTACAATTAAAAAATTATTTTTTTGAAAATACCATGGGTTTAGGGGAGCTTATGGACACTTTAAAAGAAAAATTTGGAGCTAGATTAAAAGAAATTCGCAAATCAAAAAATATGACACAAGAAAACCTTGCAGAAATAACAGGAATGGATATTCCAAATCTTTCCAATATTGAAAGAGGTAAAAAATTTGTCAGCTCTGAAACTCTTTCAAAACTAGCTACTGCACTAAATGTGTCCGAAAGTGAACTTTTTAATTTTGGACATAAAAAATCACGAGAAGAATTAATTGATGAAATTCAAAAACTAATTCATTCTAGTGATTTATCTAATCTTGAATTTATTTATAAAACTTTAATTAATTTAAATTTACTTAATTAAAATGCAAAATTGTTCATTTCGATATATTCAACAGCTTCTTCAGTTGAATTAAACACCTGAATAGTATCTGATAAGAATACAAACTCTAGCGCTTTAATAACATCATCACAAGGATTGATTAAAATCAACATACCGTCTTTTGAAGAAATTGTTTTATAAGATTCAGAAAACAAATTCGCATAGGAATCAGAGAAAATTTTAATATGTTCCATATTGAAGATAATGTTATGTTTTCCGGTTAGAACATTTGCATTAACCTCTTTTACAATTTTATCAACGTATTTTTCATTATTAACTTTATATAAAGTTAAAGAGCAAATATTATCGTTGATATAATATCTTGTAAATTCTTCGTTTGTAATTTTATTTGTGGAATTTGAAATGAATTTAAGAACTTTTTCATGCCATTGTGGAGCTTTTGAAATAAATTCGTCAATTTCAAGTTTATAAGCTTCTTGAACAATTTGAGGATTATCCGTTCCTGAAATTGCAATGATTTTAAAGTCTTTTCCTTCTTCGTTTTTGATTCTATTTGCTTCTTTGATTAACTCGAAACCATCTTGATAATCAGGCAAATATAAATCCATTACAAGGAAATCGAAGTTTTTCTTTTTAAACTCTGCGTAAGCTTCTTCTTTGTTTCTTGCAACATAAACATTCATGCCTATTTTTTCAAGCATTACAGAAAGTTGGAAAATTGATAATTCAGTATCATCAACGATTAAAACATTGGTAACTTCTGCCGTAAAAAAGCTCAATGGCGAATTGAAATAATTTAAACGTCTTTCGATACCAATTAAAGCTCGAGAGATTAAATCGTGCGTGTCTTCTTGTGTATCTGCGGCAATTTCAATATTTGATAATTTAATTAAATTATCAAACTGCTCTTGTGTAATTTTAATTTCTTTTTCTTCCATATTTGGATTATACAATTAAACCGTGAAAAATGCTAGAAAATATATTTTTATTGTATAATTTTCATATAGATGTATGGGGCAAAAGGAGATTTTATGGATAACACCATCAACACAAAAGCATTTGGAAAAAACGATATTAGAGGAATTTTCCCATCTGAAGTTAATTCTGAAATCTTCTTTTGTGCTGCAAAGGGTTATGTTGCTTTCGTTTTAGAAGAATTAAAAAAACTGGGGCAAGAAAAAACCGCTCGTGAATTATTATTCAGCGTTTGTATGGATGCTAGAACCCACTCTCCAGAATTAAAAAGAGCAATTATCCAAGGTGTAATTTCTATGGGTGCCAATGTTTTAGATCTCGGACTAGCTCCAACTCCATTGGGATATTTTTCTGAATTTGCAAAAATTGAACCAGAAATTACAGAAAATAAAAAAGTTATGGGCGCTTTGATTGTCACAGCTTCTCATAACCCAAGCGAATACAATGGTCTTAAAATGACATTTAATCGCCAAAGCTTAAATGAAGAACAAATTAAAGAAGTTAAAAGACTAACAATCGAACTAAAAGAACAAAGCAGTGGTTATAGACAAATCATAAACGGCTTTAAAAAAGAATATGACATTGTTGCAAATTATCAACAAAAAATTGGCGATATGTTTGGAAAAATCGGCAAAAACGTGAAAGTTGTAGTAGATAGCGCTAATGCCACAGGAGGAATTGTTGCTCCTCAACTATATAGAGATTTAGGCTGTGAAGTAGTTGAACTTTTTTCTGAACCGGATGGAACTTTCCCAAACCATCATCCAAACCCATCTGACTTTAAAACACTTGACGCTATAAGAAAAAAAGTGAAAGAAGTTAATGCTGATTTTGGTATAGCTTTTGATGGCGATTCAGATAGAATTGGGGCTATTGGAGCTGAGGGGGAAATAATTTCTGGAGATAAATTGCTTTTAATTTACGCTCAAGATTTAATTGAAACACTTAAAATCCACGGAGAAAAACCAACAATAGTTTCTGAAGTAAAATGTTCTCAAGTTTTATATGACACAATTGAAAACCTAGGCGCTAAAGCAATTATGACAAAAACAGGTCATGGATATATTAAATCTAAAATGAGAGAAACAGGCGCTCTTTTAGCAGGTGAAATGAGCGGTCATACATTCTTTAAAGACCGTTATTATGGTTATGACGACGCAATTTACGCCGGATGTCGATTAATTGAAATTGTTGCTAAAAATAAATTAAAAAATCCTAATTTTAAGCTTGTTGATTTATTGGATGAATTTAATAAAGTTCATTTATCAGATGAAGTTAGATTGAAATGTCCTAACGAATTTAAAAAAGATGTTTTAGCTAAGCTTGAAGCGCAAATTAACGAAGAATTATTTGGTTCGAAAATCAAAGAAATCATTACAATTGATGGATTAAGGATAATTTTTGAAGATGGCTTTGCGCTAATTCGCCAAAGCAATACAGAACCCGTTTTCACTCTTCGTTTTGAGGCAAAAACACAAGAAAAGTGTGAACATTATAAAAATACGCTTGTTGATTTAACTTGTTCTTTAGTTGAAGAAATGATGCAAACTAAAGTTTAGTTAAAATTAGACAAATTTCTAAGAAAAAAGTATTTTTATATTGATATAATATTGATTATGAAAATCTTAAACCCTATAAAACTTTTTATAATATTTTTGTTTCTAAATTTTAGCGTTGCAGTTTTTGCAAATGCTGATGTTGCACAAATCTCTAAAATGGAACAAGTTATTTGGGGTTTTGAATATTCAAAAGATGATGTTTCAAAAAGGCTTTCAAGAATTGAAAATAATGTCTTGGGAGTGGTTAACTCAAAATTATCTACACAACAAAGAATTAAAAAACTAAACGAAGCAATAGGCTTAGAAAGCTATGAAGATAGCCTAAAGCAAGCTTACGAACTTGACAGTACAGAAGTAACTGGTGTTAATTATCCTCAAATTGATAGTTTAGAATATCAAATGTTTTTAACAACTTATGAAAAAGAAAACATCTATAAACGTCTTGAAAGGCTTGAAAAAAAGCTTTTCGGTTCAACCCAAGATGGCAATTTAGCCTCTAGAACAGATAGATTAAAAGCATATTTAAGACAAGATACAGTTGCACAAAACCCAAATTATCACATTGAACGTCCTTATTCTCAAACTCAAGATATTGAATCTTATATGGGTTCACAAAATAAATATGAAAATTCGGATATGTATATTCAACTTGCTGGACTTGAAACAGTATTATTTTCAAAAACATATTCTCAAGATCCAGTTGGTTTAAGATTAAACCGATTAGAAAGAAAAATATTTCAAAGAGATTTTTCATCAGATGATGATTATTTAAGAATACAAAGACTTCAAGCTGCAGCTAATGCACAACAAACCGCAAAAATTTATGAGGCAAATAAAATCCAAAAAATCACATCAACCGGTATGCAACTAGGCTCACTTTTATTAATGATTTTAGCTTTAATTTTATAATTCAACTCGTCCTTCAAGAGCTCGAGCTAAAGTCATTTCATCAGCATATTCAAGCTCTGCACCCATTGGAAGTCCAAAAGCAATGCGAGAAATTTTAATATTAAACGGTTTTAAAAGCTTTCCAAGGTACAAACTTGTCGCTTCACCCTCAACAGAAGGATTAAGAGCAAGAATAACTTCCTTAACATCGTTTTGATTAACACGATATAAAAGCTCTTTTACTCTAATATCATCAGGTCCAATGCCATCAATTGGAGAAATTAAACCCTGCAAAACGTGGTAGAGCCCATGGTATTCGTTTGTTTTTTCAATTGCCATCAGGTCTTTTGTTTCACCCACAACGCAAATAACAGATTTATTTCTTGTAACATCAGAACAAACTTCGCAAGGATCGTTGCAAGACATATTAAAACAAGTTTTACAATAAGATATTTTAGTTTTAGCTTCAATTAAGGCATTTGCAAAATTATTTACTTCATTTTCTGGCATTTTTACAATATGCAAAGCTAACCTCATAGCAGTTTTAGGACCGATTGAGGGAAGCTTTTGAAAGTATTCGATTAATTTTGCAAGCGGTTTTGTGTATTCCATAATGAATTGTTGTTTTTTTTAAAGCTAATTCTACAATTTATTTTTCAAGTCTTTCAGACTTCTTCATTTTTCTTTTCTTTTTTCAAGCGCCTACCAAAGAAAAGAAAAATGAAGCAAAAAGAAAAGAAAACAAGGCTTGGTTTGATGTTGGCTTCTAGTGATGCACTAAGCTCTAGTACGCTGCTTTCGGCAACTCGCTACGCTCAAACATGCCTTTCGCAGCTTCTATCGCTAAGTGCACATATTTACCATTACAAGAAAACAATGTTTTCAAACAATCCAGAAACTTAGAATAACCCAGGAATAGAAATTCCACCAGTTACAGATTTCAATTTAGCTTCCATTTGTTCTGTTGCTTTTTTTGTTGCATCAGACAATGCTTGTGATAATAAGTCTTCTAACATTTCAACAGTATCACTATCAACCACAGTAGGGTTTTCAGGGTTAATTGCTTCAGGTGTTAATTTGATTGATTTAAATTTGCCTTGTCCAGTTAAAACAGCTGTCACTGCACCATTACCAGCTGTTGAAATAACCTCAACTTGTTCAAGCTCGCTTTGAGTTTCTTTGAATTTTTTTTGCATTTTTTGAGCTTGTTGCATTATCTGCATCATATTCATCATAATATATTTTCTCCCCAAATATTAATTTACTACTATTATATGATATTATATATTTATATGCAAACAATTACTTACCTACATGACTGTTTTTCTAAAGGCAAATTGTCCCGCTGGGCAGATAATGTTATGCCTTTAAAGGTGTTTATCGGCAAATTCAATTGGTACAAATCAACAAGCTCTAATGATGAATATAAATATACTCAAATGATTATCGACGGCTTTAATCTTTGGGAGCAAAAATCAGGCGGATTGGTTTCTTTTGAGCGCACAATGAATTTATATGATTCAAACATCAATATTGAATGGAAAAGAGTGGATAGAAAGTCATTGGGCTCTTGCACATTTAATTTTGATAAATTAGGCAGATATTATTCAGCAGAATTATCAATTGGATTATCAGATGGCATTTTACATCATCAATATATGGATGAAAACGAAGTTTTTCACACAATTGTCCACGAAATCGGTCATAGCGTTGGTTTGGGGCACTCTAAAACCAAGGGGGATATTATGTATGTTCCACATGAATATGGAATAACTAATATTTCACAAAACGACCTTGCAACGCTCAGATGGCTTTATAAATTCCCTGTTGGAAAAACTGAACGTGAAATTCTTTCAATGTATCCAAATTATCAAGCAACCTCAATTGATGATTTAATTATAAAAATGAGCAATGGGGGCTATCAATCTGACTTTGAAAAAACAAAAAATTCCCTTTTAAAAAACACTCAAACAAAAGATTTACTTGAAGAAAATCAAAATATAGGCGATTTAAAAAAGTATTTAATGCAGCTAAATAATTTAAATATAAACATTAAAAAACCGCACTAATTGCGGTTTTATTGCCATATTTCTTTCCATAAAGTTAAAAATGGTTTTTTAATCAATGCTTTAATTTTAACTTTAGTATCTTTGAAAACTTCATAATAGAAATTTTCGATAATATTAATATAAAACTTAGTCGCAACCAAGATATAATCAGGCTTTAACTCTTTTAATTCATCAAGTGAATATACTTTATAAGTAAAACATTCTTCATTTTCTTCATGTGTTGAAAATTTCATATCAGAAATACCAATTATATTTAATTTAGATAAATCATAATATTTTTTTGCAGTTTCAAACAAGCTTCCAGCACCATAAATTACGACACTTTTACCTTTAGTTAGTTTGTTTAATTTTTTAAGATTTTTTTCAAAATTATTTTCAACTAAATAATTATAATGCAAAACTTCATCTATAATTTCATGCTTAAACAAAGTCGTAATTTTAGCAAAATCAACCCCTAAATCGTCTTCTAAAATCATACAAATTCGACTAGGAGTTTCGTTTGTCACCAAAACAACATCATAGTCAATATTTTTAATTTCAGATGGAATAATTGCTTTAATTCCTTTGTAATTTACCAATTTTTCTTCAAATTTTTTATCCGAAATCGCAACTACATTTAATTTATCGGTTATTTGATATTTTTTATCCAATTCAATAAAAGTTTCACCTAGAGCATAAATTAAAACTTTTTTATCTGCCAATTCTTTATATATTTCATTAATTCTATTTAAAAAATTATCGCCTTTTAAAATCATTTTCGCATAAGCGCTAAGCATTAAATTATCCTCCCATACTTAAAACAATTATATAAATTTTATAATTTTTTTGCAATAAAGCAATAAAAAACCCTCCAAATTTGGAGGGTTTTAAAAATATTATCTTTTTGAGAATTGGAAGCGTTTTCTTGCTCTTTTTCTACCGTATTTTTTACGTTCTTTAATACGAGCATCACGAGTTAATAAACCTTCTTGTTTTAAAGCTGGTTTAAATTCCTCATTGATTTCAACTAATGCTCTAGAAATTGCTAATTGAATAGCGTCAGCTTGAGCAGAAACACCACCACCAAGAGTTTTAACTCTAACATCAAATTTGTCTTGATTTTCTGTTAAAACTAATGGTCTATAAATAGTCATTTCTAAAGATGGTCTGTTACCAAAGTAACCTTTTAATGTTTTGCCGTTAACAAAAATTCTGCCTTTACCAGAAACAACTTTAGCAACAGCAATTGAACATTTTCTGCGACCAGTTTTTACGATTTCGTTTTTGTTATCAGCCATTACTTATCTCCTTTTAATTCATATACTACTGGTTTTTGAGCTGCATGTGGATGTTCAGCACCAGCATATACTTTTAATTTTTGGAATTGTTCATCACCTAAAGTATTGTGAGGCAACATACCTTTAACAGCTTTTTCAATAGCTCTTGTTGGAACATGCTCCATCATAGCTTTAAAGCTGATTTCTTTAAAACCACCAGGGAAACCTGAGTGAGATCTGTACATTTTATCTATTTCTTTTTTGCCTGTAACAACAACTTTATCAGCGTTAATTACAACAACAAAATCGCCAGTATCAACATTAGGTGTATATTGAGGTTTATTTTTACCTCTTAAAATATTTGCAACTTCTACTGCTAATCTACCTAAAGTAGCGCCATCAGCATCAATAAGATACCATTTTCTTTCTACTTCTAGTGGTTTTGCACTAAATGTTTTCATTATTTACCTTCCTTTTGTAAGTTTATTTTTTTAATATAATTTTCTACATTATCATAGCCAACATATTTTAAAACTAAGCCGCAAGCGTCAACCACTTGTCCTGCTTTTGTTCTATCTTTTGATTTTAAAACTTCTTCCATAATATTAGGATTAAGCTCATTTCTTTCAATCAAAAGAAGCTGACCAACTATTGTTCTTATCATATTATAGAGAAATCTATCCCCTATAACATCTATAAAGATAAAATTTTGCCTTTTAATCAATTCCTTACTTGCACGAGCAAAATAAATTTTGCAATCATTGTATGGGTTATCAGAATTAGATTTAAAAGCTGAAAAATCATGATGCCCAACTAAATAAGAAAGAGCTTTATTTAGTCTTTCAATGTTTAGTTCTTTATAAGGATAAAACAGATTACATTCACTACAAAAAACGGAAGCAACACGATTATTTTGTATTATGTATCTGTAATGCTTATATTTTGCGTCTTTTTGAGCATGAAAATTAGCGGTAGTTTCATTTAACTCAAAAACTTTGACATCTTCAGGAAGAATGCAATTTAATTTGTATAAAAAATTGCTTGGGTTCTCAATTTTTTTATTAATATCAAAATGGGCAACTTGATGTTCAGCGCTCACTTTTGCATCAGTTCTTCCTGATGGAGTGATTTTTATTTCATCTTTTGTCAATGTACAAAGTGCTTTTTCAATTTCGCCTTGGACAGTTCTTTTGTCTGGTTGCTTTTGACTTCCATAAAAGTTTTTTCCAAGATATTCAAAGCAGATAATGTAGCGCATATTATAGCATTAAACTAATTGAATTAACGCCATTTCTGCATTGTCACCACGACGTGGGGTTAATCTTAAAATTCTAGTATAACCACCATTACGTGTTGCATATTTTTTACCGATTACAGAGAATAATTGTCTTAAAACTGTTTGTTTAGGAAGTTTTTTACCTTCTGGTTGAGCTTCAAACAATTCACCAGTTTCAACATCAATAAATTTTTCTGTTTCGATATCATAAATATCTTTTTTTGCTTCACGACGAGCAGCTAAATCACCTTTTTTAGCAAAAGTAATGATTGATTCTGCAAATGGTTTTAGGGCTTTTGCTCTAGCCATTGTAGTTGTAATTTCGCCGTGTAAAAACAGTTGAGATGCTAAAGAACGCAATAAAGCTTTTCTTTGATCAGCTGCTTTTGAAAGCTTATGAATTTTACGACCGTGTCTCATTTTTATATTCCTTACTTGTTAATTACATCAATTCCATTTCTTCGGCATCTTCAGGATTTGGTTGAAGATCAAGTCCCATTTGGTGAAGTTTTTCAATTACTTCATCAGATGATTTTTTACCGAAATTTTTAATGTTTAATAAATCATGTTCTGATTTTTTCAATAGTTCAGTCATTGAATTGATTGAAGCTCTTTTTAAGCAATTGTAAGCACGAACTGAAAGTTCTAAATCTTCAATTGATAAAGTTGGAGCAACAACTTCTTCTTCAACTACAGCTTCTTGCACTTCTTGTTTGATTTGAACAGGAGTACCAGAAATGCCTGCAATTTGACTGAAATGTTCAATTAATAAGTTAGATGCTTTAGATAATGCAGCGCCAACTTCAATTGAACCATTTGACCAAATTTCAAGAGTTAATTTATCATAATCTAATGATTCACCAACACGAGCTGGTTCAACATTATAGCTAACTCTTTTAATTGGCATAAACACTGCATCGATTGGTAAAAGGTCGATTGGTAAACCATTTTTTTGTTCTTTTAGAACATCAACAGCAACATAGCCTTTACCTACTTCAACAGTGATATCAGCATGGATTGAACCGCCTTGAGATAGTGTACAAATAACGCAATCTGGGTTAACAATTTTAACGCCAGCCGGTAATTCGATATCACCTGCAAGAACTGGTCCTGGTTTTGAAGCGTCTAATCTTAAGTGTTGTGGTTCAACAGCATCAGTTTTAACAACAACTGATTTAAGATTTAACATAATATCAATTACATCTTCAACAACCCCAGGAATTGATGTGTATTCGTGAGTAATACCTTCAATTCTAACTGATGTTACAGCAGCGCCTTCTAAGCTTGATAATAAAACTCTTCTTAAAGCATTACCAATTGTAGCGCCATAACCTCTTTCAAGCGGTTCAATAACGAATTTACCGTATTGAGAACCGTCTGAAGATGTTGTTGTATTAATGTTTTTAATTTTAAGTTCCATAATTTTATTCTCTCCTAATTATTTATTATTTAGAATAGTATTCGATAACGAGTTGTTCTTTAAATTCAGGGTCTAACTCTTCTCTTTGAGGAATTCTGTCAAATGTAATTGATAATGCATTTGAATCAACTGTTAACCAAGCATAGCTTAAAGCTAAGTCGATTTGTTCAATTACACTTTTAACGAATTGTTTTGAGTTTTCTCTAACTGTAACAACGTCGCCCGCTTTTAATAAATAAGAAGGGATGTCTACTTTTTTACCGTTTACAAGAACGTGAGCGTGGTTAACAATTTGTCTAGCTTGACGTCTTGTGATAGCAAAACCTGCTCTGTATAGAACATTATCTAATCTAGATTCAAGTGTTTGTAACATGATAGTACCTGTTACGCCTGTTTTTCTTGAAGCTCTTTCATAGTATTTTGCAAACTGTTTTTCACTTACTAAGTAAGTCATTCTGATTGTTTGTTTTGCTTTTAGTTGTAAAGCATAGTCAGAAGCTTTTTTTCTAACTGCGCCATGTTGACCAGAAGCATTTTGTCTCATTGATGTTGTTAATTTACGATTTGATAAATCTTTAACACCATAATTTCTAAATAATTTATTAGTTGGTCCTGTATATTTAGCCATATTAGCTCCTATTAGTTAATTATTATACTCTACGTTTCTTTGGTGGACGGCATCCATTGTGAGGAATTGGAGTTACGTCTTTAATTAAAGTGATTTCAAGACCAGCGCCTTGAATAGCTCTAATTGCAGTTTCTCTACCTGAACCAGGTCCTTTAACGTAAACTTCAACTTTTTTCATACCTTGATCGATTGATTTTTTAGCTACGATTTCAGCAGCAGATTGTGCAGCAAAAGGAGTTCCTTTTCTAGCACCTTTAAATCCGCAACCACCAGCAGAAGCCCAAGCAACAGCGTTACCTTGAGTATCTGTTGAAGTTACAATTGTGTTATTAAATGTGGATTGAATATGAACCACACCTTGTAATATATTTTTTCTTTCTTTCTTTTTAGTTTTTTGTGGTTTAGCCATTTTACTTTCCTTTTAGTTAATTAATCTTTTTGTTCGACCTTTGCTCCTGAGGGACTTCGTCCCACGTCGCCATAGTAGTGCTTAATCATCAAGCTGATTAGCGCACCGGCTCACGAATTATTTCTTCTTATTAGCAATTGGTCCAGTCTTTTTACCTCTGCGTGTTCTAGCATTTGTTTTTGTTCTTTGACCACGACATGGTAATTTTCTTCTGTGGCGAATACCACGGTAAGAACCGATTTCGCTTAAACGTTTGATGTGTAGAGATTCTTCTCTTTTTAAATCACCTTCTACTGAGTAGTTAGCAATTTCAGTTCTTAATTTTTTAATATCGTCTTCTGTCAAATCGTCAGTTCTCAAGTCTTGAGAAATGTCGCATGCAGCTAAGATTTTTGCACTTCTAGTTGGCCCGATGCCATAGATATATGTAAGTGCAATAATCATTCTTTTATTACGAGGTAAGTCTACCCCAACTAGTCTTGCCATTTATCTTCTCCTTTGTGTATGGTCTTTGAATTGAATGTTTTGGGTTTGCAGGTGTTGCCACATTTGGTAGGTTTTTCACTCTATCCGTTTGTGACTTAGGCTCCTGTGGGTATCTCGCTTGTTTTCGCTTTTGCTATCGCAGTCGCTCAAAAGCTCGATTATCCTACGTCGCCATCGTAGTGCTCAATCGTCAAACTCATCGTTTGCCGATTAGCGCACCGGCTCACGCACTTACCCTTGTCTTTGTTTATGTTTTGGGTGTTTGCACACAACTGTAACTCTGCCACGTCTTTTAATGATTTGGCAATCTTTACAGATTTTCTTTACTGATGCTCTTACTTTCATTTTTTTATCCTTTTTATTTTAATCTATATGTAATTCTTCCTCTGCTAAGGTCATAAGGAGTCATTTCAACTTTAACCTTATCCCCTGGCAGGATTCTAATGAAATTTTTTCTGATTTTTCCTGAAATATGGGCTAAAATCTCATGTCCATTTTCAAGCTCGACTCTAAACATTGCATTTGGCAACGATTCAAGTATTGTACCTTCTAATTCAATTACGTCTTTTGACATAGTTTTCCTTATTTTTTCTCAGTATATTTAATCATATTTGCTAAAATTTTCTTTGCAACATGTAAAACCCTAAAAAATATAAGAAAAATGGCATTTTCCATGGTTTTTATTAAATTATTTTTTTAAAGTTACAACACAATTAGTTTACACAATATCGTCAAAAACTTTTAAAATTAATACTTTTGACGGTGTTTTGTAAACTTTTATTAACTGTTATAAAAGTTGTATGTTTAAAAAAATAATCCTCACAAATGTGAAGATTATTTAATATTTATTAACATCTTTATGGTTAATCGCATTTTCCAGAAAGCCAACCTGCAACTGCTCCGATTGCAGCTCCTATACCAGCACCCAAGCCAGTACCAATGCCTGGGAATATCCAAGTTCCAACTGCCGCCCCTATACCTGCACCCGAAGCAGCACCCATTCCTGTTGTACTAGCTGTTTTGCCAAGTTTTCCCTCGGCAGTTTCCGTATCAGGTTTTTCGCCATCCATATACGCATATAAATCTTCAGCCGAAGTATCGTCGATAAACAAATTCACGATTGGCACGTAATTCCAAAATGAATCTGCACTTTTCGTGGTTGCATTAATTGTATCCACCACAGAAACACCACCAGACATATATTTATATTGTTGGTCGATAATTGCCAATGCTTCTTTTTCACTAATTGATGAACCATTAGCTTCATACATTTCCATAATACTCGCAGCCATATCTTTTCGCATATCAAGCGCTTGAGTTTCATTATCGCCAGATAACCTTGCATGCATAATTTCTAAATCAGTAGCCAAAAAAGTATAATCAGTAATTTTGTAGCTTGAAACAGCAGTAGTCATAATTAAACCCCCGTAAAAAATAATGTGTGTGTCCCCTATGTCTTAATAAAGTATTTTTTGATTTATAAATTTACTATTATTTTTATTTCGTTAAGAAATATTAACATGTTTTTAGATATTCTTATTTTTCAAAATCAACCAAATCACCAAAAGGAATAATGTTTTCAATTACTTCGCCAGAAAAATCTTTAATGCCAACGCTTTCATTATCAATTAAAGCTTCGCCAGATGTTACAAACAAAGAGCTAAAAATTGCAGATGTCATATTTGAACTACAGGCAGCACTAATTTTGTTAATGTATTCCCAGCCTGGTCTATAATGTCTTGGATTAGAGCAATATTTAATCCCGCTATCTGTTAATTTAGTTTGAACAACAGAAGAAACCTTATTCATCCCTGCGGCAGTTGCACCAATAACAGCACCACCAAATAAATCCTTTACGCCAGCAGAAAATACAGAATCGCCTTTAATATTATTTGTTGCTTCATCACCCAAAAAAGATACCGAAAATTTTGAAACAGCTCCAGCAAGAGCTCCAACACCAAGTGCAGCTAATACAACCGGAAAGCTTATAGTTGCACCTGTTAAAACTGCACCACCGGCTACAGCTCCTGCGCCACCTGCCGCAAAATTCCCAAGTCCATTTACTAAAAATTCTTGATTTTCACTATACTGTTGAATATGTTCTTCGTAGGCGTTTTTTTCAAGTTCGCCACTTTTTACCTGCATCAATTCTCTTTTAAGTTTTGCGCTCCCAAAACCAAAAATACTTTTTACAAAATCAATTGTTTTCCCAGTGAAGCCCTGCTCGTCTAATGCTTGTTGCAATTGGAACAATGCTTCATCATCAATATCTTTGGTTTCAGATCCTGAATCGCTAGTTTCAAACAACAAAATTTCAGCCTCATTCGCCTTTGGTTTGTCAGAAGCACCAACCATTCCAGATGAAGCACTATTGCTATATACTAATATATCATTTTTATATTCCATATATTTAAAAAATAAATAATCTTAATTTTATTGCCTAAATTTAAAAATTTATTAATAAGTCTTAATATTTAAAACTACCCTTCTTAACAACTTATTTTTTTAATTTTATACTATATACTGACAAAATGAGGAATAGGTGATGGATAAATTTATATATCATTTTAAAAATTTCGCTGAATTAACAAGAATGTATTCAATTAATATGGCTATAGCTTCTTGCTTAATTATATTTTCGTACGCATACTATAGTGAAAAGTTCAGTTTTTTAAACTTTTTCTTATTAACATTCGCACTTTGCTTAATCCAAATGGGAGCTAACTTGTTTGATTGTTATATTGATGTCAAAAAGCAATTAAAAGAAGGTAAAACCTTTGAAAATATGGTTTTTTCCACGGAAAGAAAAGCAAGATTAATCAGAAACAAAACTTTTTCAATTAAACAAGTTGAAATAATTTTATGTATTATTTTTTCAATAGCACTTTTAATTGGTCTATATTTCACTATTTTTTCAGGATGGAGAGTACTAATTTTTGCATTTTTAGGCGCAATTTTAACTCTTTTTTATCCGATTTCTTCAAGATACAATTTAGCGGAAGTTGTCGTTGGTCTAATTTTTGGCCCACTTTCGATTATGGGTGGGTATTTTGCTTTAACACAAGACTTTAATTCAAACCTTTTTGTATTGTCGTTTGCGATATTTTTTACAACAGTCATTCTTTTACATACTCATAACATTATGGATTGGGAATTTGATATCAAAGAAGGCAAAAACACTCTTGCAATTTTAACAGGCAGCAAAAAAAACGCCATATTGGCACTAAAGCTAATGATTATCTTATCATACGCAATTGTTTTATACGGAGTTTTATTTTTATACTTCAACCCTAAAACATTAGCAGTGTTTTTAACTTTACCAATCGCAACAAAACTTTTAAGGTCAATTAGAGAATATGTTGAAATAAAAGATGTCGAATTTAAACCAAGATGGTACTGGGGATTTTTTGAAAATTGGGAAACAATAAAAGAACAAAAGCTCGACTTTTTTATGTTTCGTTTTTATTTAGCTCGCAATTTTTCATTTTTCTTTGCAATATTTGCCACAATTGGAGCAATGGTATAAACTAAAAAATTATGAGAAAAATATTATTATTAATAATTTGTTTATATTTAGGAGGGATTATCGTGTCTAGTGCAATTGATAAAGTTGAAGAAAATGTTTTTAAACTATCAAGTAATAAACTAAAACATAATGAAACCCTGCCTAATGCACAAGTTTTAAATGCACACGGTTGCACTGGCGGCAATGTTTCTCCGCAATTATCTTGGAACAATCCACCACTAAATACTAAAAGCTTTGCTATAATTTGCCATGACCCAGACGCACCAAAAGAAAACGGTTGGTATCATTGGCTTGTGGTAAATATCCCAATTTCTACAAGAAACATTGAACAAGGAGAAAAAATCACTGGTTCTCTTGAAACAATAACCGATTTTAAAACAACAGGCTATGGTGGTGCTTGCCCGCCAATTGGACATGGCATTCATCATTACCATTTCACAATTTATGCGCTAGATGTGGAAAATCTTGACGTAAATGAAAACAACAATCCTGTTGAGGTTGAGAAAAAAGTAGTTTCACATTCTCTTGCAAAATCAACAATTACTGGGCTTTTTGAAAGAAAATAACCTTAGCTTTGAATTTTATTTACAATATCGCCCAATAAATCCATTGATTTATCAAACACATCGGAATTATACCAATCAGTGAATGCATCAAACTTTTCACTTAATTGCTCATCTGAGATTTGAGTTTGAATTTCAACGTCTTTACAAATGGACTCTTTCACGCTTTTAACATCACAGTTATAGAGTGCAACTTTTTGAGCTTTTTTAAGATTGGAGAGGTTTTTTAAGTTGGAATTAGCTACAAAAAGATTATCAACTTCTTTTAATTCTTTTAATGCTTTTAAATTTACTTTTTGATTTTCATTTGTTGAACAAATAAAAATTTCTTTAGCGCTTTTTAGGGAAGACAAGTCTTCAATATCGCAATCAATAATACACAATTTACCGACTGTTTCAAGGCTAACCAGCTCTTTTAGGGCAGAATTTTGTGCAACAATTATTCCTGCCTCTTTTAATTTTGGAAGTGATTTAATTTTAGAATTTTCCATTGAAATTGAGCCAACAGCTTTTAATTTAGGCATTTTTTTAAGTTTTGAATTAACTAAAATTTTACCTGCCGCTTTTAAATTTGGCATTTCAATAATTTCAGTATCTTCATAAAGTCTTATTTCTTGAGAAGCTTCAAGAGGAAATGTTTTAAGGCAAGATTTTCTAGTGTCAAATGTGCCACTACAGCCAACAACATTTTCAATTAACTTATCTTCGTTAATTCCAAGTTCAGCAAATGTTGCTTCTTTTGGTTGACAATAATGCGAAATAATAATTTTATTGTCGCTGTTAATTGTTGTTTTTATGCCATATTTTTCAAATATTTCAACACATTCTTGCACACTATTCATTGTCAATATCTCCACTCAAAATATCCTTCAATAAACTTTTCTCTTTGGTTTAATTCCCCAAAAAATATTTTTTATATCAATAAAATTTTATTTTCTTTATAATTATACCCTATTTTTTTCTTATTATTTATGCCATAAATGTAAGCGTTGTCTTGCTTTTCGCCTAATTTAAAATTAATTTCTTTTTCAAATTTTCCATCAATTAAAATATAATTTTTAAACAAATTGTCAATCAATTTAAAGGCTTTTTTATAATTTCCAAAAGATAAAATAAACTCAGCCTCAAATTCACATATACATTGCCCAAATGGCGTTTTTAAATCGGGTCCTGCAGGAATTGAACGAGCAGGGTTTTTAGGGTTTGAAATTGTACTTGTCGCCCTTAAAAGACAAATTCTAAGCTCGTTTTTATAAATTTCATATTCATGCAAGCCCTTTGTTAGTGCAATTGCACCATTAGCACAAACGAAATTTTGCATTGGATAGCTGTTGCTTTTAAGCTCAACCGGACGCTTTGCCGGCATAAAATCAGACATTTTATAATTATAATCGATTTTTCTGTTTACCACCCCAAAAGCATCTTGGGCAACGGTTTTAGAAATATTTTCTTTTAAGATTAAAACAAGCTGGAGCTTATGGTTTTTTGCTTTATTATTAATTTCTGCGCTAAATTTAATAAAATCAGAGTTATTATTTAATTTTGCGCTTAATTTTATGTTTTTAAATTCTAATAAAAGAGCTGATTCAATATCTCCATCATATTGAACTTTAGAATTTAAGAGCTCTAATTCTTTAAATTTGCCACTTGGAGCGAAGTTATAGCTATCTCCAATATCTTTAATATCGGTTAATTTAAGATAAAATTCATCATTTGTTTTTTTATTTAAAACAGTAATTTTACTCTTTTTAACACTTAATTTAATAAAATTATTTTCTATTGTTGAAGTTGAAACTTTAACTTTTTTAATTGGTTTTTTAATTTTTAAAGTATTAAATTCAAAATTATTACTATTTTCAATTTCAATTAATTGCATATAAATTGGCGCTATATCTTCTGTTACGGGAATTTTATAAATGTCATATAAAAGCTCGTCACAAAAACCCTGCTCAATATTTAATACTTGAGAATTTTTTAAAATATAAGGTAATTTAACTTCAACTACATCTATTTTTGAATTTGATAAATTAAAAAGACCGATTTTATCTTCACTTTTAGAGGCAATCGAATATTTCTTTTTAAAATTGCCAATAAGCCTTTTTTCAAGAGCATTAATAGCGCATTCGCATTTATCTAACCGAGCATCAATTGCCCTATGAACGCTATCAATTGAACAACCATAAATTCCATCGTGGGCGTGGTTTTTAATTAAAGTTTTATAAACTTCTTCAATATTATTATCAAACTTATCTTCTAAATAGAAATTCAATGGCTCAATTACCCTTGAAATCTTGTTTTGAACGATATTATTTCTTATTTTTTGAGGAATACGAGCACTATAAACTCCGGATAAAATAAATGTATCAGAATTATCTAAAAATTCGACTTCGTCTGAAACATTTTTAAAACCGACATTTTTGAAATATTCAAAAGGAGAAGATAGAATAATTTCATAATCTTTTAGAGTTTTATTTATTTTTTTAATTTTTTCATTGGCATTTTGAAGCATTCCAAGGTGATCTGCCCCAATTGGCAAAAGCAAGGTATCAGAAGAATATTTTGCAATTTTATCAAGATATTTTTTTAGTCCATCAATATTTTCGCTATGCAAAAAATCGTTAAAATAGCCTTGAATAAGCCAAGTTGTTTTAATTTCATTTTTTATAAAATCGCAATTATTTTTAATCTTTTTTGGGTTAACCCCTCGCCAAATTAAAGCTTTATCGATGTTTTTTTGTTTTAGTGCAACAAATGCCGAGCTTGAAATGCCAAAAATATCAGACATATAGCCAATATATTCTTTTTGCCCAAAATCGGCAGATATTTCCATTCCTAAGTCTAAATTTTTAAGCATAGAAATAAAACTTACAAGATAACTATCGGCGCTAACAAAATATGGTCCGATTGCAAGTTTTTTAGCTTTAATTAAACCAATTATTTCTTCTTTTTTTTCTGGGCGATATTTTAAATAGTCTAATATAGCAGACACTTGCCCATCAAGATAGAAAAAAGGAGCTTTTTTTTGCTTTAATTCATCTAAGACAATATCTAAAACATCTAAAAGACGTAAATTAAAATCTTCTTTATCTCTATACCACTCACGATCCCAATGAGTGTGCAGATATGCGTAAACTCTTTTTTTCATATATTTATTTTATAAGTTTTTAATTGCTAAAAAATACTATAAACAACCGAATAAAATCCATGAAATATCCACTATTTGGTTGCAATTTCATGATTTTACATATTTCGGATGAGTTTTAAAATTTTAAATGTTGTATTATAAATAAGCAAGACAATTAACACCCCATTATTTTTAGAAGAGTTATTTATGAATATTAAAGACACACAAAAATCCCTTGAAATTGAAATTTTAAACTGCAAGAAAAAATTAAAAGAACTTGCTCCGCATATTGAAATTGATGAAGAAAAATCAAAAGAGTATAATAAAATTATAGTTCAAAAGGCAATATTGGTTGATAGATACAAAAAGCTGTGCTATAAGCCTTCGCTAAAACAAAAAATCAAAGAAGCGCTAGCTTTCAATCCATTTGAGAAAAAAGAAAAATTAATCTGCGACTACTTTTTGTCGTAGTGTGTTTGGTTAGACTAAAATCGTCAGTAAAAATTTACTGGCGATTTTTTATTTTTTAAACCAAATTTCATTTATGCTACAATTTTTTTATGCAAAATTACAAAGAAAAACTTGAAGAACTAAAAGCTAATTCAAGTTTTAGAACAATTAAAAATATAAAAGAGAAATTTGGAAAATATATCATTGTTGATAATAAAAAAATGTTGAATTTATCATCAAATGATTATCTTAATTTAAGCACTGATAACAATTTAAAGCTTGAATTTATTGAAAAATATAAAAATAATCCAGAATTTCTTTTTTCTTCCGCTTCGGCTCGCCTTTTAACAGGAACAAGTGCTTGTTATAACAAATTAGAAGCCAATTTTTCTAAGCTTTTTAATAAAGAAAATGCTCTTCTTTTTAATACTGGTTATCAAGCAAACCAAGGGATAATTAGTTCTCTTTTTAATAAAAATGATGTAATATTTTGCGATAAATTAAACCATGCAAGTATAATTTCGGGCTTAAAACTATCTCCAGCTGAACATTTTCGCTATAAGCACAACGATTATGATAATTTAGAAAAAATATTGAAAGAAAAAAGAAACCGGTTTAACAACGCCTTAATCGTTTCTGAATCTGTTTTTTCAATGGATGGAGATATTGCAGACATTAAAAAATTGGTTGAATTAAAAAAGAAATATAATTGTTTATTAATGATTGATGAAGCGCACGCCTTTGGTGTTTTTGGGGACAATCTAGCAGGAATTAGTGCGAAAGAGAATTTATTAGATGAAATTGACATAATTACAATTACTCTTGGAAAAGCCCTAGCTTCATCAGGAGCAATCTGTATTTCGAATAATACAATAATAAATTATATAATAAACAAAGCTTCAAGCTTTATTTTTTCAACAGCGATAGCACCGGTTAATGTTATGTGGAGCAATTTTTTACTAGAAGAAAAGTTTGAGCTTTTAAAAGAAAAGAAAGAAAAATTAAACTCTCTTTTTAAAAAAGTTCATCAAATTTACCCCAGTGCAAGTTCATCTCAAATTATTCCAATAATTTTAGGCAGTGCGCAAAACGCAAATTCAAAAGCACAAGAACTCCAACAAAAAGGTTTTTATGTTTTACCAATAAACCCTCCAACAGTTAGCGTTGGAACATCAAGGCTTAGAATTTCTTTAACTTCTGACATAAATTTTGAGGAAATATGCAACATCTTTGGCTAAATAAAAAAGAAAATAATAAAAAATTAATCGTATTTTTTAACGGTTGGGCAATGAATGAAACATCCGTTAAACATTTAAAAAGCGATGATTTTGACGTTTTAATTTTATTTGATTATCGAAATTTTGAATTTGATTTTTCTCAATTTGATTTTAAAAAATATAAAAAAAAATATCTAATTTGCTGGTCTATGGGAGTTTATATCGTTAATTTATTTAAAAAATATTTTAATGATTTTAATAAAAAAATCGCAATAAACGGAACAACAAAAATGATTGATGACAATTTTGGCATTCCAAAAAGAATATATCAACTCACAATTAGATTATTTAGCGAAGATAGTTGCGATAAATTTATTGAAAATATGTTTAGTGAAGGACTAATTAATCCAAATATTAAAATCACAAGAACATTAAACGAATTAAAAGAAGAATTAGTTGCAATTCAAAATATAGAACCAAAAGAAGAACTAAATTTTGATTTAGCAATAATTTCAAATGACGATAAAATTATGCCAACCAAAAATCAAATTGCTTTTTGGGAAAATAAAACACAAATCAAAAAAATAGATAAAACACATTATCCATTTGATAATTTTGAAAAATGGAGCGATTTATTATGCTAGATAAAAATTTAATTGAAAAAAAATTTAAAAATAGCATAGAATTTTATGATGACAACGCCATAATTCAAGAAAAAATGGCAAAAAAACTTGTTAGTTTAATCAATCGAACTAATTTTAATAATATTCTTGAAATTGGCTCATATTCAGGAATTTTAACCAAAAAAATAATTAAAAAATTTGATTTTGAAAACTATTTAGCCCTTGATATTGTAGATAGTTTTGAAAAAATTAAAAGTTTAAGCCCTAAAATCAAATTTCAAAAAGAAGACGTTGAAAGTTTCAAAACAAAAGAAAAATTCAATTTAATTATTGCAAATGCGAGTTTACAATGGTGCAACGACTTTTCTGTAACAATTGAAAAATTAAAATCATATTTAGCCCAAGATGGGATTTTGGCTCTTACCACTTTTGCGTCTGATAATTTTTTTGAAATCAGAGAAAGTTTCAATATAAGTCTTGATTATAAAACCATTGAAGAAATTGAAAAAATTTTCAAAAATTCAAAAATCGAACAAGAAATTCACACTCTTCAATTTAAAAGCCCAAATGAACTTTTAAAGCATCTTAAATTAACAGGTGTTAACGCCATTTCAAAAAATACTTTAAACTATAAAGAAATTAAAAAATCTATGGAAATTTTAGATAAAAAATTTCAAAACAAATTAACTTATAAACCTGTTTATATAATATTTTCAAAAGCTTGATAGATAAGACTTTCGCTATAATTTTCCATTTTTTGAATAACTCCTAAAATTTCAACATCACAAAACATTTTAAGCTCTTTTATGAAATGTTCTTGTGATAAAGTCTTATTTTCAGGCATTTTATTAATAATTAAACCTTTGATTTTAATTCCTTTTTGTTTGGCGCATTCAATCGTCATTAAGGCATGATTAATTCTTCCTAAATCAGGAGTAGTGACAATTATTATTTCTTGATTTAAATAAGCAATAATATCAGCAAACGTTTTCCCCTTATACGCAGGACAATAAAGCCCTCCAGCACCCTCAATTATAGTAAAATCATTCTCTTTTTTAAAGTTTTCTAAATCAGTTTTTATTTTATCAATATCTACTTCAATATCGTCTAAAACGCTTGCTAAATGCGGAGAAACATCTCCTTTAAATAAATAAGAATAAAGCGTCTTAATATTATATTTTTTCAATTGCTCAACATCAGGTGCAATTAAAACACCGTTTTTTTCAATTGCACCTGATTGAAATGGTTTAAAATAGCCAACTTTTAGTCCTTTATTTTTAAGCGCCAAACACAAACCAGCACTAACAAAGGTTTTACCTATATCTGTATCAACTCCAGTTATAAAAATCGATTTATTCATGATACGATTATACAACGAGGATTTTAGAATATGAAAACAAAAGAAGAATTATTAAAATTATACAATTTACCACTTGAAGAATTACTAGCTAAAGCTAAAAAATATACATTTAAAGAATTTGAATTTTGCTCATTAATTTCTGCTCGAACAGGAAAATGCTCTCAAAATTGTAAATATTGTTCTCAATCAACTCATTATAATACCGATATCTACACTCATCCATTAGTAAGTGTTGGCGAAGTTATAAAAAGCGCAAAAGAATCAAAAGAAAATGGCGCAATTAATTTTGCAATAGTAACATCGGGAAAAACTCCCGATGAAGCAAAAGACTTCAATGAACTTTTAAAAATGATTAAAGAAATTAACGCTCTTGGATTAAAGTCTTGTGCTAGCATTGGAATTTGCTCTCCTGAACTTGCAAAACAATTAAAAAAAGCTGGTTTAAACAGATTTCACCATAATATTAATACTTGCAAAAGCTATCATAGCGAAATTTGCACAACTCACACTTACGAAGATAGAATAGAAACTTGCAAAAACATAAAGGGGGCGGGAATTGAACTTTGTTGCGGAGTAATTATCGGAATGGGTGAAACCGTAGAACAAAGAATAGAAATGGCGCTAGAGTTAGCTGAAATTAACCCCGATAGCATCCCTGTTAATATTTTAACGCCAATCAAAGGAACACCTTTTGAAAATTACTTCGATAAAATCGATGAAGAAAATATTATTAGAACAATTGCAATTTTTAAAATCGCTAATCCAACTGCTTCAATTCGCCTTGCAGGAGGTAAAAAAGCGAGATTATCACAAGAAAACATTCAACTTTTAATTGATAACTGCATTGATAGCGCTATTGTTGGAAATTATTTAACCACAACAGGTTTTAGCCCAGATGATGACAAACAAAAAGTCAAAAAAGCTTCAAAAACATTAAAAAGCCTGCGCTAGGCAGGCTTTTTGCTACATACTTAAATATTTTAAATGTTCTGCATCTATTCCATATTTTGCAGCAAGTATTCCCTCGTAACCGGTAGGAGCTTCTTGCTGTGGACCACGAATCCACTCAACATATTCTTCTTCTTTTGGAGTAGTTTCGACTTTTGGCATATTAGCTAAAATCTTTTCAGCCAATTCTTTGCCGGTTTTATTTTTCATATATTCAGAATTTTCAATTTCAGCAGCGCACAATCTAGCCAATGCTTCAACTGTTCTATCTGACATACCTGCACCATCAAATACTTCATTAAATGCGTTATAGATTTCTTGTTCTCTTGCTCTATTAACACTGAAGTCTTCTTGTGTAACATCAATATCTGATTGATTTGCTTGAAGATCAAGTTGTTGTTTAACATATTCTTCAGGAGTAGAGCCTTCTTCAAGAGCTTGTTTTGCTTCAGAAAATTCAATCATAACGCCTTGTTGCATACCAAGAAGCATTGCTTCCCAAGTATCTTTTCTTAATTGAATACTATCTCTAGCATTTTGTTCATCATTTTGTTGTTCAATATATCTATCAACAACGCCTGATGCACTCAATGAAGCGTCAAGTACATAGATACCTTTTGCTTGTGTCATATCAATTTCTACGCCTTTTTGGCGGGCAATATTTTGAACTTCCACTTTAATGCCATCCCAGCCATTAACGTCTTTCATTGCTGCTGCTCTATTTTGAGCTTTTACCAATTCCGCATGAGCTAGTTTTTCAGCGTCGCTAATTGCATCTAGTGCCATACTGTTAATATTTTCTTTAAGAGCGTCAATATTTTTCAATACATTAATGTCGGCAAACATTTGAGCAAATCTTGAAGCAAACTTATCGTATTCACCATAGTCTTTATCCATGATTTCTTGGACTTGTGCATCTTGTAAGCCAAGTTTGAAGCCTTTACCATAAGCATCACCATAGATTGTATCCATAAATACATTAGTTTCATCTTGCCTAAATGCTTCTACTTCTTTATCACCCATTTGGAATTTGAATGAGTCAGAGAATAATTCAGAACCGTTAACATCATATTGACCTTTTGATTGGTTAACAGAACCTTCTAAATCGTTTAGATTAATTGAAGTAATTCCCATTTTTGCAGCATTTGTTAGAGTATATTCAACAGTTGTTGCTGTTTGTCTATCAAATCCTTCTTCATGAGCTTTTTGATCAGGTGTATACTCATTATAATCGTCAATAGAACCATCACCATCAGTATATTTTGTTCCAAGAACTTTTAATTCTTCAAGTTCAGAACCTTCTAATACACCATTACCATCAGCATCTAAAGATTTTAAATCTTCAAGCCAAGTTGCACTAGATGAACCACCTACAAAGTCCTCAGAATTTGTAAATGCACCATCTTTATCCCTATCGATTACGAATGAGAATTTTTCATTTTTATCTTCGCCTAAGCTAAACCAAATTGGGTCAGAACGAGAAACGCTTGGACCTGTTGTTGGGTCTGGTTCCGGAGTATCTGTTGGTTCAGGAGTTACGATTTCTTCGCCATTATCATATTTTTCAGAAGACAAACCTCTTGATGGTCTTACGCCCCAATTGTTATATATTGTATCACTAAGCGCCTTGTACATTTCAGCTGTTTCGCTATCGCCCGCAAATTCAATAAAGTAATTTGGAGTGTCACCTTGAGCATTAACATTATATGAAACGCCACTGTCTTTAAATAAACCTGTTTCAGGATTAAACAATGCATACATCGCTTCTTTAAATGTAAAGCCATGGGCTTTCATATCAGCCAAAATATCTTGTCCGTTTTCACTTAAAGATTTAATTTGATTATTAGAATTGATAGTGTTTCCACCTTCTTTATCCCAAGTGTTCAAACAACCGGTAAATGAACTATCGTATTCTTTAACTTTTTGCGATAATATGCCGTAAGTTTTTGCAGCAGAGTTATCATGACCATAAGGAATAGTTAAATGAGCGCCATTTGCTTTAATCATTGCTCCACCAAAGTTTTGAGCAATAAACGCTGCCATTTGATTTGGCGCTAAGCCACAAGCTGCCAAATCTTCTATAATACCAGTGCCATCACCATTCTTATTTAGTGCTTCACCAAGGGCTAACACTGCTTTATTTGATGAAGAATAAGCTTCGCCTGTTGTTTTTACACCTAATAAATCTTTGTATTTTTCTGTAATTGTTCCTAATGATTCTAAACTTGGTGGTTGAGAATTTTCATCATAATGTGGATTTTCACCTGCCGGAACATTAATATTTGTATCTAGAGAATAATTAGAAATAACCGCAACTTTTTCAGGAGAATAAGTTGGAATATTCTTATCAAAATCAGTATTAACGTATGTTGTAGAGTTATTACCAATTCTTGAAATTGTAGTATTTAATAAATCGTAAGTAGATTTTGTAACACCATATTGAGCTTCCAAAATTTTATTTTGAGTAATCCATTTATCAGCTTTTCCAATAAGTTCGTCTACAACGTCTTTTTTAGCGTCTAATTGAGTTAAAATCGTATCAATTTGACCTTGCATAACTTCAAAAGCAGTTGAGCCTTGAATTCTTCTTCTTATTTCGGGAGCAATACCATCTTTTCCGCCAACGGATTCTGGGTTTCTCTTATATTGAGCAAAAACGTCAGTAACACATTGTTGAACCCAAGCAGCATGGGCTTCTTGCATTTCTTCGGTTTTATCCTCAGCTTGAGTAGCTAAGTTTGCAATAGCTTTAGCATGTTTTGAAATTTCAGCTTCATTTTTTGTTAATTCTTCAGCCAAAACTGCCATTTTAGCTTCTAGCGTTTCAACTTTTTCTTGTATAGTTTCAGCCTTAGCCATTAAAGCTTTTTTATCATCCGCACTAACGTCATTATCCGCCACGTATGTAAACACTTTTTTAAGCTCATTCATTTGATCAGCTTTTTTTGTGCCATACATTTTGGTCATCCACTCTTGATCTAAAACGGTTTCACCCATCATTTTCATAAAATCGCTACCGTTTACGTTTCCCATATTCCATTGTCTCCTTTAGAAAATAAAATTATATACAAGAACGTAATCGACAATAAAATAAAGAAACTTTAGCAATCCGATGATTTTCTTTACATTTGTTTACAAAAATATCTTTAGCTAAATTTAAAACAAAGAAAACAGTGTTTCATAATATTTTGAATACATTTTAACGCCAACTATTAAAATAATAATTGCCGCAAAACACAACATTGATGGTTCAACAAGCTTAACCAAAGTATCTATTTGTGCTAAATATTCTTTTCGATAATCCAATGCAACATCTTCATACGTTTTAGACAGTTCGCCTGTTTTTTCGGCTGCAGAAATTTGAGATATAGCATATTCGCTAAATATACCTGATATTTCAAAAGCTGTTGCAATTTCGCAACCCTCTTGTATCATTTTTTTTGCTTTATTTAATTTTTTATTTAGTTCAAAAGAACTAATTGTTTGACTTGAAAGTTCAAGCGATTCATCCAAAGGAACACCTGCGTCTTGCGCTAAAGCTAAAGTGAAAAAATAATTTGAAAAATTGTAATTTTCTATAGTCGGTTTTAAAAATTTTAACCCCAACACCCAATTTAAAAAAGTTTTTTGCAATTGCTTATTTTTAGCTATATTTAAAACAACTACACCAATAACACCCATTGATATTGCAATTTTGATAATAGCTTTAAAACACAATGCCTTAAAATCAACATCTTGATTGTCAATTGTTGCATTAAATGCAGGAAATACAAAAAATGCAAACACCATACAAGAAAAAATAATCAAACCAAAAACAATTGCGGGATATTTTGCTTTAGAAATCAGATTAGCCCTAAATTCTTCTTGCTCTTTTACTTGTTGAGAAATTTTACTTAATGTATTTTCTAATTTACCAGATTTTTCTCCTGCAATAATAAGATTAGCTTCAGTTTTACCTATGTATTTTGAATAACAATTAAATACGTCTTCTATTGTATTATTTTTTTGTAACTTTTTAATGATATTAAAACATATTGCTTTAATATTTCCACTTGAAGCTACAACCATGATATTATTAAAAATCTCATGAAATGGAATGCCTGCTTTATATTGTTTATAAAATGAATTATAAAAATCTTTTTTTTCTTTAATGGTTAACGGTGTTAATTCGTAATTTAAATATACATTGCTTTTAAGATTGTTCTGTTCTTTTAATTCTAAAATTGTTAGTCCAGATTTTTCAAGCTTATTTGAAGCTTCCTGTATATTTTTTGCTTCAATAAAACCATTCTCAATATCATTATTATGTTTGCATTTATAGAAAAAAACAGCCACTAATTTCTATCCTATTTAAATAATCCAAAAGAAAAAACTCTCATAAGACGTTTGCAAAGAGTTTTTGTAAAGTTTTCAGCTCTTTCTTGCTCCCACTTTCTATTTGCTTTCATAATTAATTCATATTCCTTGCCAACAAGAGCATAAATTCTATTTGTAAAATCAGCTTGTCTTGCTTCTTCGCTAGGATATTCATCTCTAATTTTTTGCAATTCACCGCCGTCTAAAAATTTAGCGCCACACTTATAGCATTCGTCAATTTGTATCTGTCTTTTAATACTTGAATAGTTTTTAACCATCGTCGCACCGCAACAAGGACAGATTCTTTTTGCGTTTTCATCAATTTGAGTTAATGTTTTATTTGCTAATTCATTAAAAATCACATCTGCATCTTCGTGTGGTTCATCAAATTTATAATATTCTCTATTATCAAAATATATTCCGCCACAACCATCGCAACAGACATCAACATTTATACCTGCAGTAGGAATGAATACTTTTTTCATCTCATTATTGCAAGCAGGGCATTTGATTTTTTCAAAATTATCAGCCATAATTACCTCAAAATACTATCATATTGAAGATTATAACTCAGCATAACATGTTTTGTAACTCGTACTATATAAGTATTTATAAAATAAAATCAACTAAATCTCTTCTTAATTTATGCCATTTTTGCACAATTTGAGGTTTCTTTTGCTCTTCTTTGACTAAATTTGCAATCAATGCAAAGCAAGCCCCTTGACAATTTTTGTTGGTACATTTATTGGTTTGTTTACAAAAATATCGATATTTATTCATATAATTTAGCATTATTTCTTCTATGCTCTTATATGCTTCTAGCCAATTTGAAAACATTCTATAATCGCTAAAACCCTCATACATTTCATAAGGTAAAGAGGCGCAAAATCCAATTCTTTTATCTGCTTTTATATCCACTCTTGATGTCATATTACACCCATGACTAAAAGCACTTGTTCTATGATCTTGTAAAACCTTAAGCATTACTTTTTCGCTCAATTGACAGCTATTAATACAACAATCAAAAATTATAGGGATATGATGTTGATTTTCAGCATCCATCATTTTATAAAATTCAAGAATTGATTTATCAAAATTTTTCAATTTAAATTCTTTATCATGACATGGTGTAGCAAGCCCAATTCTATAATAATTCACAACACGAGGATATAACTTACCTAATCTAATTAATTTTTTAATGTAGCCTATGTCTTCTTCTAAATTGCTTGTTAAAGTGACACCAAAAGTAGTATTGCCTGCATTTTCTAACTTGTTTAAACAATACATATTTGCTTCAAAATTATCAAAAAGCTCTTCTCTTGTATTTGCGTTTACAAGCCACTCCATATTCAAGCTTTTTAATTGTTCCATTAATGAAGTCTTGCAAGTTAAATTTGTAAAAAATGACGTTTTAAATCTTTTAATTGATTCTTCACATATTCTATAAACATCAGGATGAAGTGTAGGCTCTCCTCCGGATATACCCATGTGAGGCGCACCAGCCGACCAATCAAAAATTTGCATAATTTCATCAAATTCTAATATTGAACCAGCTTTTTTATAATTATTTTCTCTAAAACAATAACTGCAATTATTATTGCATGAAGAAATAATACCAATATGTATGCTCATGTTATTTTCCTAATCATATCTAGTGTGTTCAAAAAATTTTATTATTTGTTTTTATAACCAACAAAAATTAAACTAAATGAAATCAAATAAATCCTTTCTCAACTTATGCCATTTTTGTACAACTTGAGGCTTCTTTTGTTCTTCTTTAACTAGGTTTGCAGTTAGCGCAAAACAAGCCCCGGGGCAATTTTTATTGGTGCAGTTTTTAACTTGTTTACAAAAATATTGATATTTAGTCATATAATTTCCAACAATTTGCCCGATAGCATTATACGCCTCGAACCAATCAGCAAACATTCTATAATCCTTTAAATCTTCAAAAATTTCATAAGGCTGAGAAGCGCAAAAAGCCAGTCTTCTATCAGATAATATATCCACTCTAGACATACTACATCTGTGTTTAAATGCATCTGTTCTTCTGTCTTGCAAAATTTTAAGCATCACTTTATTGCTTAATTGGCAACTATTAATACAGCAATCATAGACCACGGGAATATTATACTGATTTTCAGCGTCTAACATTTTGTAAAATTCAAGAATTGATTTATCGAAATTTTTCAATTTAAATTCTTTATCATGACATGGCGTAGCTAGTGCTATTCTATAATAATTTACTGCACGAGGATACGTTTTTCCCAATCTAATTAATTTTTTAATGTAGCCTATGTCTTCTTCTAAATTGCTTGTTAAAGTGATACCAAAAGCAGTACCTTGAGGATTTTGCATTTTATTTAAATAATGCATATTTGATTCAAAATTATCAAAAAGTTCATCTCTTACGTTTGCATTAACAAGCCAAGCCATATTTAAACTTTTCAATTGTGATAAAAGAGAAGTTTTACAGGTTAAGTTTGAATAAAATATTGTATTAAATCTTTTAGTTGATTCTTCACATATTCTATAAACATCAGGATGAAGTGTAGGCTCTCCTCCAGATATACCCATGCGAGGTGAACCCATTGACCAATTAAAAATTTTCATAACCTCATCAAATTCTAAAATTGAACCTTCTTTTTCGTATTCACTCTCTCTAAAGCAATAACTGCAATTATTATTGCAAGACGAAATAATGCTAATATATACACTCATGTTATTTTCCTTAACTGTTTTTAAAAATCGTGTCTAGAAATATTCTACCATTTATTTGATTATTATCAAGTTTTTCGGAATTTCAGGCATAAAAAAAGGGTCGAATAAATTCGACCCACTGTATTGCCATCACCAGTTAGATATTTTTACCTATTATACTAAACTTAATGCTACTGATGGTGCTTGGTTAGCTTGAGCTAATAGGGATGTTGATACTTGTTGCAGAATTGATTGTTGAGTAAATTCTGAAGCTTGAGCTGCTATATCAGCATCTGTAATAATTGATTTTGCGCTTGACAAGTTTTCGTGTTGAATAGTTAATGTTGCATAAGCTGAATCCATACGGTTTCCAGCAGAACCGATAATTGATTTTCTATGAGTAATGTTATCAATTGCAGCATCCATTGCATCTATTGCTGCATCAAAGAACTGTTCTTTAGTATAATCGTCAGTTGTGATGGTACCAGTTCCTGCTTCGTCTTTGAATGTCATTTCTTTTCCGCCGCTTAATTTAGCACCAGCTTCATCTTTATTTAATCTTGCAAGGCTCATTAAATTAAAACTTGTTGTTCCTGTCATTTGAGAAAAGTTAACAGATTCAAATAAATCGCCGTTAGCTTTAATTGTGTTTTCATCACCTGAATTTGTACCTACTTGAAAAGTAGCGCCTTCTTCCAACTCTTCACCACCAAACAATTTTAATGAAGAAAACATTGCAGATTCATCAATACGATTAATTTCTAAAATTCTTTGCTCAACTTCATCTTGCATTGCTTGAATTTCTTCAAAAGAATAAGTTCCATTTTTAGCTTGCAAAGTTAAATCACGAATTCTTTGAATATTATCTTCAATAACATCCAAGTTACCTTCTGCTGTTGATAATAAAGCATTAGCATTTTGAACATTTTTTTGAGCAATTTGATTGCCGTTTAATTGCACTTCCATACGAGCAGAGATAACTGTTCCAGCAGCATCATCTTTTGCAGACAAAATTTGCAAACCAGAAGACATTCTTTGCATCGCTTTTGACATACCTGTTGTAGCTCTGTTTAAAATGTTGTTGATTTTAATTGAATCAACATTTGTGTTAATAATTACCGCCATGACAATACTCCTTTACATTTAGATTTCTATCCGTAGAAACCACTATATCTATCACTGATGATTAAATTAAAATGGCAATTTAATCTAACCTTTGGGCTTGGCATTGCCCTTTCACATTGAAATAATAACTTTTTTTGAAAGCATAAAGAATTATAAAAAAGTAGTCTATTTCTATAACCAAAGTATGGTTTTTATGATAAACTTTTTAAAGAAAGAGGATGGTATGGCATTTAAAGCACCTGCAACAAAAACAACAAGCCCAATTAAACACATTCCTCCGCACAATTTAGAAGCGGAAGCTGCTGTTTTAGGGTCAATTTTAATAAATTCAGATAGTATGAATAAAGTTGTTGAAATTTTAGAACCCCAACACTTTTATTCACCACAAAACAAACTAATTTACGAAGCAATTTTCACTTTATACAACCAAAACAAGCCCTATGACGGACTTTCTTTGGCTGAATATTTTAAATCAAGAAATAAACTGGATGATATTGGCGGAGTTGAATATTTAGGAGAATTAGGACTCGATACGGTATTATCTTCCAATGTTGAATTTTACGCTGAAATCATCAGAGAAAACGCTCTTAAAAGAAGATTAATTAACGCAGGTTCAATCATTATTGAAGAAGTTTTTAAAAACCCGGAAGCCAACGTTTCACTTGAAATTGCAGAAAAAACTATCTTTGAAATTGCTCAACAAAAATCCAATCAAGATGTTCAAGTTATTTCAAATTTATTAATGGAAACAGTTGAACAACTTGAATTTAGATATAATAACAAAGGTTCATATACTGGCATTCCTAGCGGATATTATGATCTTGACGCTATGCTGGCTGGTTTTCAACGTTCCGATATGATTATCTTAGCGGCACGTCCATCTATGGGCAAAACTGCTTTTGCACTTAATATCGCACAAAATATTGGAATTGAGCAAAAAATACCGGTTTTGATATTTTCTCTTGAAATGTCAGCTGCGCAATTAACGCAGCGTATTTTATGCTCTGAAGCCGAAATTGACGCTCAAAGAGCAAGAACAGGTGATTTAAATGCTTCTGAATGGGAAAAAATCGCCGATGTTATGAATAAACTTCATGAAGCGCCAATCTTGATTGATGATTCATCTGGCGTTACCTTGTCGGATGTTAGAGCAAAAGCAAGAAGGGTTAAAACAAAATATCCTGATTTAGGAATGATTATTATTGACTACTTGCAATTGATTGAGGATAAATCTACATCAGATAGAAACCAAGCAATCTCGGCAATTTCTCGTGGGCTAAAATCATTAGCTCGTGAACTAAACGTTCCTGTTATTGCACTATCACAATTATCTCGTAAAGTTGAAGATAGAACAGTCAAAATTCCTATGATGTCAGACTTGAGAGAATCTGGTGCAATCGAGCAAGACGCAGACGTTATCATGTTTGTTCACAGGGAAGAATATTACGACAAAGAAAACCCTGAATTTAAAAACAAGGCTAAAATCGTTATTGCAAAACAACGTAACGGCCCTGTGGGAGATGTTGATTTATTATTCTTTGGCTCAACTACCAAGTTTAAAAACAAAATGAAACCGGTTATTGAGAATTAAATTTAAAACTCCCAAAAGGGAGTTTTAAATTTAATTATTACTATATTCAACATAGCTTTCAGATTTTGAAGTTGAATTGTCCTTATCCATTGAACAATACTGATATTGTTTTGTCATATTTTCTTTTTTAGATTTCACAGTTATTGTATAACAATTTCCATCTTTTGTTACTTCATATTTATAATCTAAATCTTTTTTAAGTTTAATATCGCCCAATTTATCAGGATATTTTCCATTTTCTTCTTTATATTCTTCAACGTAATCTATTATTGGTTGAATTGGTTTTAATCTTTTATCTGTGTTAATGAAATCCAAATCAGCATTTGCAAAACCAACAAGACCGAAAATTATTCCTAATCCAATTAAAAATTGAATTAAAAATATTACACCCAAAATCATTAAAAACCATTTTAATACGTTAATTAGTCTTTCTTTCATAATATTCATTCCTTATACAATAAACTTTATTATATAAGTTTTTGAAAATTTTTCAATTAGACAATTTATAAACTTAAATAGTAATCTTTTAAAATTTTAGTGTCAATTTCAATATTAGGACTTTCGCAAACAATTGCTCCTTTAATATCGAACTTTTTGAATGCTTTCATTAAATCTTTATAATTAAAATCTGCTTCTTCAAAAATTAAATGCTTCTTTTCGCCTTTTGAGCCGTATTCAATTCCTGCAACGTGTCCGTGGAAATTATTAAGAGCAATTTCACCTAATTCATTTCCAAGATGCTCTAAAATATAGCAAAATTCATCGTATGTATTAAACTTGCCATCTTCTCTTGCGTGAATATGAGCAAAATCTATGCAAGGTAAAACTTGAGAGAACTCTTTTGAAACAGTAATAATTTCATCTAATGTTCCCCATTGGCTTCTTTTTCCTGTTGTTTCGGGTCTAATCCAAACGTCATTATTTTCCTCTTGTAAAGTTTGAATAATTTCGCTGTGCCTTTCAATCATTTTTTTGGTAACGGTTTCAGTATCTTCGCCAAGATAAAAAGCAGCGTGATATGTTATTGAATATGCACCTAAGTCTTTTGCAGCACGAGCGGTATCTAATACTCTTTTAATGCTTGCTTCTTGTTTATCAGGTTCTTTAGCGTTTAAGTTAATATAATATGGACCATGATGAGTTATTAATTTATCGTTTCTAGCTAAGATAAATTCACGAGTTTTTTCGCTATATCGAACACCATGGACAAATTCCACTTCTAAACCGTCAAGACTTAGTTCTTCAAGTTTTTCAAATGCATTTGAATAATCTTTAGCATTTGATGGTATTCCCGCTGTTAAAAAGTGAAGTTTATCCATTTTATACTCCTTTATGCTAAAATTTCCCCTATTTTTGGACTAAAAGTATAGTAAAATTCCTTAGGTCTAAAAATCCCCCAAGTTCCAATTTGAATAATATCTAAAGATACAAAACCATCAACTGCTGCAATAATTAAACTATCAGCATTTGCAAGTGCAATTTGACCATATTTTAAGTTATGTTTTTTTTCAATTGGCGTTGCTTTAATTACTTTTAAATTTACTCCTCTAAAAAAAGAAAAAGCGTTATAGAAAGGATTGCAAGCTCTAATTAGTTGTTCTATTTCATAAATAGAGCTATTCCATCTTATTCTAAAATCTCCATTAACTTTTGGAGCGTCAATATAATACCCCTCTTTATCCTGAGAAGTTCGCTTTAGTTGCTCGCCTTTTTCAAGATTAGATAAAACTTCAACTAAACCATCCGCTAACATGAAATTTGTTCTATTAAAAATTGTTCCCATTGTTTCATGGGGCATTAAATCAAACTCTTTTTGATAGATGATATCTCCAGTATCAAAATTCTCATCCATAAAATGAAGCGTTACAGCGGAAGTTTTTTCGCCATTTTTAACAACGTGAAAATATGGAGCAGCTCCACGATAATACGGAAGCTTAGATGGATGAGAGTTAATATAGCCCATTTTTGTTGTTAATAAAAATTCTTTTGATAGTTTATAATTATACGAACAAACCACTCCGATATCAGCTTTTAGTGCTTCAATTTGTTTTATACAATCATATTCATTGCAACTACTTTCAAATTCGATTAAATTTAAATTTCGATATTTAACAAATTCCCTGAAATAATTATAGGTTTCATGCGTTTTTTTAGGAGGCACAACAGCAACTATATTAAAACCTTCTTCTAATAAACGAGATAAGCAAACTAAAGCCATATCAGGCATTCCAACAAAAACGATTTTTAGTTTATCTTTTGTCATACTAATTTTTCCACAGATCTCGATTTAAAATTGCCAAAAATGGAATAATTTCTAGACGACCGATTAACATTAACAAAATTAAAATCCACTTTGTTAAACCATGAAGCGAATTAAAGCTATCCATTGGACCCAATATTCCAAAAGCAGGGCCAATATTACCAATTGCGGCAGCAGAAGATGAGATTGCGATTGTTGTGTTATTTTCAATTAAAACAATCAAAAAAGCACCGAGAGCAAAAATTACAATATAAAATATTATAAAAGTAACCATTTGAGAAATAATATCCTGCCCAACAGGAGCTCCTTCAAGCTTAATTGGATAAACTCCTTGCGGATGCATGATTTTATTCAGTTCTCTTTTTAAATATTTCCCAACAAAAATCCATCTAATTATTTTAATTCCGCCAGAAGTCGATGTTGCACAACCTCCTGTAAAAAATGCCAAGAAAAGAATAACCTTGCTTGCTGCATCCCAATTAATATAATTATCAACCGCAAAACCAGTTGAAGTCATTGTAGCGGTAATTTCAAAGAAAGAATTTAATAAAGCTTTTTTAATTTCATAATGAGAATTAATAAATAAACTGCCTGCTAACAATAACGTTAAAAAAGCAGTAATTATCAAATACCATCTAAATTCTTCGCTTTTAAAAATATGAGAAACTTTTCTTTGCTTTAAACCACGATAAATAAGGATGTAGTTAATACCTGCTATAAATATGAATATTGCAACACAAAGAGAAATTGAAGAATTATGAAAATCATATATGCTGTTTGGCATATGAGAAAAGCCGCCGGTTGCAATAGTTGAGATTGATGTTATTGTAGCGTCAAAAAAGTCTAAACCTAAAAACTTTAAAATTACAAGCTCGATTAAAGTTAAAGCAAGATATATCCCCCAAAGCCAAGAGGCAGTATAGCGTATACGTGGCGTTGGCTTATCTTCTGTTGGAGCAGGAGCTTCAGCATAAAACATTTGACGTCCTGCAACAGAAATCCCAGGTAAAACCGCAATAAACAACACGACAATACCCATACCACCAAACCATTGAGTTAAAGAACGAAAGAAAAACAGCGTTTTTGGATAAATTGAATAATCATCCATGATACTAGCGCCAGTCGTTGTAACTCCGCTCATCGCTTCAAATGATGCGTTTGTAAAATCCATTCCATAAAAAAGATATGGAATAGTACAAATTATCGCAAATAAAATCCAAGCAAAAAAGACAGTTGCCAATGATTCGGATTTTTTAATGTTATCAATTTCTTTTTGCTCAGTTTTTTTAATTGTCAACAAAAAACCAAGCACAATAGCAACTATTCCCGTTGTTAAAAATGGAATAATTGCTGAATTTTCTTTTAATAAAATTGCACAAATAATAGGAATTACAAATAAAATTCCAATATATTTAGACATCAAACCAAGAATACTAAAGATTATATTATATCTCATTATTCAAAATATTCCTTAACAGCAATTACATCATCTGTTTTTGTAAAAACTAACAATCTATCGTTTGGCTCAATTACAGTAGAACCCTTTGGAATAATAACTTTTGAACCACGTCTTACAATTGCAATAACGCAAGGAATAGGTAATTTTATATCCATTAATTTTTTAGCTTCAAAATCAGATTTTAATTGAATTTCTAAAATTTCACCCTGACCACGTTCAACTGTAGCTAGAACACCTGCTCTATAATCCATAATCCTATTTTTTATTTCATTTACACAAGCTTCTGTTTGAGAGATTGCAACGTCAACCCCAACACGTTCAAATAAATTAGCGGTCATGCTTTGCGAAACTCTTGTTATAACTTTTTTTGTTCCCAATTGTTTTGATAACAATGAACATAATAAATTCTTTTCATCATTATTTGTAATCGCAACAACAACATCACATTTTCCAATTTCTTCTTGCTCTAAAAGCTCTAAACTTGTTCCCGAGCCATTTAAAATCAATGGTTTTTGAAGCTTTAAAGATAACTCTTCGCATCTTTCATAATCTGATTCTATCACTTTAAGATTCATTGAAGTACGCTCTAGTTCAGCTGCAAGCTCATAACCTACAGAGCCACCGCCAATTATTGCGATTTTTTTAACCGTACCTTTTGATTCAAAAAGTTCACTTGCTGCAATATCGAGCCCAATTGGAGTACCCATTAAAATTACTTTATCGTTTAAACAAAATACGCTGCTTCCGTTTGGAATGAAAAGTTCATCATTTCTCACAATTCCAACAACCAAAACTTCAGAGTTAAAATAGCAGTCTTTAAGTTGCTTATGAAGTAGTTCTGAGTCTTCTTTTATACGATATTCAAATAGTCTTGCTCTACCATGAGCAAAATTTTCAACATCTACTGCATCAGGCACTGTGATGATTTTGAAAATTTCTTGCACCAAAAGCTTTTGTGGCCAAATAATATTTTCAATACATTGAGCATAACTTGTTCTGTGTTCGTCTTTTAGAGAATTTAGGGATTCTAGTGATTCTTTTTTATGAACAAAACAAACTGTTTGGATGTTTGAAACTTGCTTTGCCATTAAGCAAGCAATAATGTTTTTTTCATCGTTTTCTGAAACCGCAATAAAAGCGTCAGACTTTCCAACTTCCGCTTCTTTTAAAATTTTTATACTTAAAGCATCGGCACACATAACTCCAACATCAAGCCTTAAAAAATTGTCTAATTTCTTTTGGTCAGGATCAATAACAATGACGTCATGATCTTCAAATAATTCTGTTGCAACAGCATTTGCCATTTCATTTGCGCCATAAATTATTATTTTCATATCTTATCCTCTAAAATGGAAACTTTGGCATATTAAAAGGCATTTTTCCTTTTTTGCCTTTCATAGATTGTTTGAAGCTTCCAAGACCTTTCATCATTTTTCTCATTGTTTCAAATTGAGCAATAAATTGATTTAGCTCATTTATATCCATTCCAGCACCTGCTGCAATTCTTTTTTTTCTTGAAGCGTTTAAAATGTTAGGATTTTTTCTCTCTTGTGGCGTCATAGATTGAATAAACACTTCAATTTTTTTAAATTGTTTTTCACCCTCATGAGAAATTTTATCGCTATCATCTTTAGATATTCCCAAAGGAAGCATGGATAAAATCCCGCCAAAAGAACCAAGAGCTTTGATTTGCTTTTGAATTTTCAAGAAATCTTCAAAGCTAAATTCATCTTTTAGCATTTTATTTTCTAATGCTTTAGCTTCTTCAAGATCAATATTTTTTTGAGCACGCTCAACTAAAGTTACAATATCACCCATCCCTAAAATGCGGTTTGCCATTCTATCAGGATGAAATTCTTCAAGCGGCGTAATATTTTCACCTGTTGCGATTAATTTAATAGGTTTACCTGTCGATTGAACAATACTAAGCGCACAACCGCCTTTGGTGTCACCATCTAATTTTGTTAAAACAACGCCATCAATTCCTAATTGCTCATTAAAGTTAAGCGCAACGTCAATCGCACTTTGACCAATCATAGAATCAACAACCAACAGTTTTTCGTTAACATTAAAGCTATGATTAATCAACATTAACTCCGCCATCATGTCAGAATCAATCTGCAAACGACCAGCGGTATCAAAAATTAAAACAGTATCATTATTTTCTTTTGCATAGTCCAAAGAAGCTTTTGCAATTTTAACAACATCTTTTTCATTTTCCAAGCTAAAAAAGTCAATATTATTGTCATTAGCTAGGGTTTTTAATTGCAAAATTGCAGCAGGTCGATATACATCTAACGCAACCAAAAGCGGTTTTTTGCCCTCTTTTTTAAGTTTTAGTGCTAATTTAGCGCTTGATGTAGTTTTACCTGAACCTTGAAGCCCTAACATCATTATTATTGATGGATTAGTATCAAGCTTCAATGGAGAATTATTTTGCCCTAAAAGAGAAGTTAATTCATCATTGACAATTTTAATCAATGTTTGAGATGGATTAGTTGATTTTACAACATCTTCGCCTATTGCTTTATCTTTGATTGATGAAATAAAAGATTTTACAACATTAAGTGAAACATCAGCACCTAATAAAGCACGTCTAATTTCTCTGAGGGCTTCTTGCATATTTTCTTCTGTTAATTGTGCTTGCCCTCTTGTTTTAGCAATTATTTCTTGTAATTTTTGAGATAAGTTATCGAACATAAAAAAATTATACAATAAATAAGGATTTGTTCAATAAAAAACGGAGCCGTTAAGCTCCGTTTTGATATTTAATAGCATATTTTTACGAATTTGGTACACTAAATTTTGTACCACATTTAATACAATATACTTGTTGCCCATCAAGTGCTTCATCTACGTCACCAAAGCCTGCAATGGAAAGTTTTCCATCTTGTTCTTTTGCTTTATATTTTGCTTCGCAATGAGGACAAAGTACAAC
>SUTT01000044.1 GCA_015152565.1 Cyanobacteria bacterium SIG27 | reverse complement strand
TTATCAAGTTCAGAATTAGAAGTTGATATTGAATTTTCATACATAAATTTATGTGAAATATCATAGATTTTATGTTCTAAATCATCATCAAGATTAAGATTATCGAGTTGAATTATGCCGTTATAATTAATTAAACCGTCAGGACCATAAATTAATTTTATGTTTAATTTAGAAGCTATCTCATCAAGCTTATCGCAAGGGCAAATTGAAACAAGCTCAGATAAGAAATCTTTTTTAGAATATTCTAGCTGAAGTCCACCACCAAGATTTTTAAGATAATCAATCGAATCAATTAAAACATTTTCAAAATTAGTATTACATTCATCAGCAGAAGATAAAACATTCTTAATAAAATCAAATTTATTAGTTTTATCAATTTCAAGAGGTTTTAGGGTTGTATATAAGCTTTCGCAAACTTCCATAAGCTCTAAATTAAAAACAGTTTTATCATCAGCTAACATTTGCAATCTTTCGATTTCGTTAATTAATATTATTTTATCACTAAAGCTAAGCTCAGAAAAATCAAACTGACCTAATTTAAGCTCAGCCAAAGCTTTAGGTTTTAAAATGCCAAAAAATGTTTCTCTTGAAGCATAGGCTAAATTAACAACAAAATCAAACAATTCATCATGAAAACCCGCAAATTCACCGTCATCAAAGCTTTTACACAAGCTATAAAGTTCGCAAAATTCATCTATTCTCATTTTTGTTTTTAAAGCAGAAAATAAACGCTTTTTGTTAGTATTGCTAATTGTTCCATCTTTATTGCTTATTAAAGAAATAAAATCACTGTTGAAATCTTGATATATTTCAAAAGAACCCTCTTTTATTAATTCAAGCCCAAAGTCACGATAATTAGGCTTGTTTTTCATAAGGCTTAAAAAGCTATAGCTGTATTTTTGTTTACTATTAAGAGTGGTTATCTCTTTTAAATATTGGTAATTATCTTCTAAAAATTCGCCATTTTCTCCCAAGCAAAAGCTAGCATAATTAGAAAAGTTATCTTGATTATATTTTTTATCATTTGTGATATTAATTAATTTATCATAAGCATTTTGCTGGTGTTCGGCTTTAAAGGATTTAATAGATTCGACGGTTGTCACGGCATCATAATAAGTATTAGATATTAAAAGTGTTTCTTTAGCACATTTGATTAAATTTGCATCTACAATGCCATTATTATCCTTACAAGCCTTTAAAAGTTCAACAACGTTTTCTAAATGCACATGTTTTCTTTTTTTTGAAAAAGAAATAGCAATTTTAAGCAAATCAAAAGCGGCAATTTTATTTATTTCACTATAATTGCAATCACTGTCCTTAATTTGCGCAATAAAAGCTGGTAAATCTCTTGTATCTAAACCAAGCCGTTGTCCTTGCGTTAATTTACACATAAATAACGCTCTTTTGGCGCATTTTAATAATTCTTTTGACAAACCTTTTGTACTATATTCAAAACACGCTTTTACGGTTTCAACAGGAGAAAATCTCCAGCTTTTTTCCCCTAATTTTTCAGCCTCCCAATAAACATCAGGCTCAAACTTTCCGCTATACGGATTTACATAATTTGGCATGGGATCTTTAGTAAACCAATGTTTATTATGATTTATGTATTCATGTTTTACTACTTTTGCATATTCATCAAGATTCTCTAAATCAAGCGCTTGAAGAATATATTGTATATCACATTGCAAAGATAAAGAAGGTTTAGATTTAAGCTCGTCATCCAATTGCATCATTTTATCTAAAAAAGCATCTAAAACATCAATATCAAATTCAAAAAGTTTTAAAACAAATTCAGAATCAAGCACAAAATATGGTAAAACGTTAATCATTTTGGAATAAACATCAACTAGCCTTGGATTAGAATTTAATTTTTTTGTCATGTCAACAAAAAATTGTTTTTGAATTAAAGCATGTTTTCGAGTTCCGCTTTTGTCACTTTGTAAATCTTGCGTTGCATATCGTAGGTTTTTTTTATATATCTCATGTGTTTGCGGATTTTCAAGTGCAAACTTGATAATTTCATTATATTCAGAACTTGAAAAAGCATCTTCACTAAAGTCAAATTTTAAAGTAGGAGGAACAAGAATTTTTCTTAATAGTTCATATTTATTAGTTTCTTTATTCTTTAGGGACCTTTTAATGTCTTTTTGACTCTTATTGTATTCAGGATAATCAAAAAATATTGTTTCATCCTGTAAAATCGGCACAGTTTGAGAACAAAAAGAAATTTCTTTTTTTCTATTAAATATAGGCTTATTTATATAATTAAGATTTATCGGGGAAATTTTCATATTTTTCTCGGTGTTTTGACAAAAGTACAAAACAAGTAAAAGATTTTTTTTGACAAATTATATTAAAACCACCGGTAAATTGTTTTCATAGGCAAATTCTAAAAGCCCATTTGGAACATTATCAATAGATTTTGCTTTTGAAATCACGGCTTCAATTTTCGGAACATAGCCAATTAATTCATTATGCAAATATGTATCTTTGGTGTGAATTAGGCCATCTTGAATTTCCAAAATAGCTTTTTCTAACTGTTGCGGGCTAAGTTTAACACCGCAGATTGAATATTCATCTTTTGAATAAATTTCTTTAATTGAAGATAAATTAGCTAAATATTTGCTATAAAACTTGGCTAGTTCTAAATCGCTCACTTTTTCAAGGTTTAAATCAAGCTTATTAACTAAACTTCTAAGATAAAATTTTCTATGATGACTAGAAAATATCAAATGCAACATATCCTCATAATCTTTTTGGGTGCCAGAGCTTTGATTATCGTTAGACATATTTATTAAATTTGAATTAGATTGAGATAAAATAACTCCATTTGAGCGCCCTTGATATGTTCCATCATGTATTGGTGAAATTAAAGACATAGACAAAACTCCGCCATTTAATGGGCTTGAAAGATATTTAACCTTATCAAGATCATCTTTAATGTATTCTTTTGAAACCATATGCACTAAAAACCTTAAATCTTTTTTGGTTAGCCCGAAAGAAAAACCAAAACTATCAACTAAATCGTCATCCCAAAAAGCGTTTAAATTAATCAAAGCATATTTTCTGCCGTCATATTCAACAATATGATTTTTTAATTTATGAGGTGAAACGATTTTATGAGTACAAATTGCACTTGAGCTAGAATGGATTTTATTTATATTTTGTTCTATAGCAGCCAATCCCTCATTATCGATACAATTGCCATACATTTTATAAAAAGCTGGGCTCACTGCCTTAATATCAGAATCAGCCATAATTTGAGCTATATCAAAGTCATTTGGGCGCCTAAAATTAAACGCCATTTTTTGAGATAAAGGAAGATTATTTGAAGCGTTATATTCTTTTGTCCAATGATGATTTAGGATAAGTTCATAAATTCTATCTTGAATTTCGGTTGAGTTAAATATTTTAGATGAAATTTTTCTTGCATAGCTAGCGCTTTGTTTTGGATGGTTTTCATCAACCGTTGCATATTGTTTAGATATATCATGCAATAAAATTGCAAATTTCATTATTGATTTATCTTTTTGTGGTAATTGATGATATTTTGGATTTTGAATAGCATAAGCTAGAGTTAACAAGATATGAATATCTAAAGTGTGATCATGGGTAACGTGTTGTTTTTTTCCTATGATATTTATAAATTCAGGGAGAGCTTTAATTATCTGGTTTAGATAATTATCAAGTTCAGAATTAGAAGTTGATATTGAATTTTCATACATAAATTTATGTGAAATATCATAGATTTTATGTTCTAAATCATCATCAAGATTAAGATTATCGAGTTGAATTATGCCGTTATAATCGACCATCTTGCCATTTTGAACAACAGGCTCTATTGCTAATTTTTCAATAATTTTATAGAATTGAACATCATCGCAAATTGAGCTTAAGCTATTCAAATAGTCAATTTTAGAATATTCTAACTTTAAACCTGTTTTGTTAGCTTCAAGAACAGGAATTGCGTTAATTAAAGCAGTTTCAAAATCAGTTAATTCACCGTCATTCGACTTTAAAATACTAGAAATAAAATTGGTTTTATCATTTTTATCTATTTGAAGATAGCTAATATTTTCCACTAAACAATCTGAAATCAGCTTACTTTGCTCAGCAAATGCGCTTGGGTAAGTTTTTTGGATATACTTCATTGCTTTTAAAATTTTTAATTTATTTGAAAAATTAAGTTTAGAAAAATCAATTTTATTTTGAAAAATCTCAACCATTGTCCAAGGGGCTAAAGAGTAATAGTCGCCATTTTTTAAAATTTGACTATATCCACAAGCTAAATTAAAAGAATAATCATCAAAACCAACAATCCTGGCTTTTTCGTCTTTTATTTGAGCGGATTTATATAAATAATGAAAATCATCAAGATGTTCCAAAGATGGTAGTGCTCTTCTAAAGCGTGCTTTATCGTCAGATGAAATCGAGCCATCTTCTTTAATTAAAAATTTCATAAAATCTTTTTTAAAACGCAAAGAAGTGTTAAATTCTCGCCAAGAAGCAAGCTCTAATATAAAATCTCTTTGTTTTGGATATTTGTTAGCTAAATTTAAGAAAGAAGTTGAAAAACCTTTATTATCGGTTTTTAAAAGTTTTTTTAAAAAGTCAGAATTTGATTTAATAATTTCACCCTCTAAATCAAATGCAAAATCTGCAAAAAATACAAAATTATCAAATATCTTTTCTTTTTTATCTGAAAAAGTAAGCAAAGTATCGTAAATATATTTTCTTTTTTCGCTATCGTAGTCAGATAAAGCGGAATAAATATCAAAAGTTTTTGAAATAGACTTAGATTCGTTAGCCAAGTTATAAATAAAATCAAATTCAGATTCTATAAATTCATCATCATAAAATATATCAGAAAATAAGCTGTTTAAAGTGTTTAAATCATCTTCTTTAAGTTGATAATCGGCTTTAGCAATTAAACTAAACATTTTTAAAATTGCATCACTATGCGTTTTTGAAAATTCACCAGTACCATCTCTTAAATATAAACTCGTATTTCTTAAATCAGAACCCAAATAATTAACGCTTGATTTATCTTTAGATACTAATATTTGAAGAATTTTAAGCAGTGCTTTTTCAATATCAGAAGAAAATTCCTTTGATTGCCCATCAAAACACAAACAAGCAAGCTCTCTTCCAGATGATGGTGAAATTTTATTAAATTTCTGTGAAGAATTATAAACATTAATATCAAATCTTCTAGTATAAGGATTAATATAATGGCTTGCAATTAAACTATGATTATTTTTTTCTTCCTCATTTTTTAGTGCAACAAAATAATCATCAAGATTTTCCTTGTCTAAAACATCAAACGTAGTAAGCGCCTCAATTGGATTATAGAAAGCTAATTTAACATATTTTTTAGTTTCTTTATTTTCCATAGCTTTATCAAAAAACGCATTTAAAAATTCAGGGTCATAATTTTTAAGCATTTTCAAAACAAAAGTTTCTTCTGCTACCTTAGAAGAAAAAACATCAACCGCCTTAGAATATAGGTCATTTGCTGTTTCATCCGAGTTTAATTTTCTTGTCATATCAAGAAAATTTTGCTTACGATAGTTTATTCCTGTTTTTCTCGTTTCTTTTGAGTTTCGAGCAACAAAATATAAATTATCAATATAAACACTCGCACTCTGCGGATTATCATTTAAAAAAGTAATGATTTCATCGTATTCTTCAGCGCTAAAAAACTCGGGAGCAAATTTAAAATCAAAATCATAATCAGCTAAAATGTCTTGTAAAAGAGCATACTTATCTTTGCAAGCTAAAATATCAGAATTAATTTGATTATACTTTTGCCAATATTCGGGTCTTGAGGGAAGATTTATAAATGGTTTTGAAATAAGATTTTCATCACTAATTTTAAAGCCTTTTTTAAAAGAACAAAAATTAGGAGTTATTAAACTATTATTTAAAACACCTATTCTCATCTTAAATTAACACCACTGGAAGATTGTTACTTTGAGCAAACTCTAAAAGCTCAGCAGGAACCTGTTCTAAGGACTCGGCCTTTGAAATAACCCCTTCTATTCTTGGAAGATAAATAATTACTTCATTGTGGTTTATGCCTCTAAAATCAATTAAGTTATCTTCTATGCTTTTAATTGCATTAATTAAATCTTTTCCAAGGAAAGTTTTATCAGCAATTTTAAACTCTTGATTTTCATCAATTTGAGAAAGAGAAGTTATTTTAGATAAATAATTTTTGTAGAAATCGCCATATTCATAAGCATTTTCATCAGAATCTTGAATATCTAAATGTTCAAATAAATGCCACCTAAAGCTTTCTCGATATTGTGCCATTTTAGAATCGGGTGAACACAATTCGGATAAAACCCACTCAAGGCTTTTTCGATAACCTGAATAAATATTATTTTGGTAAGCTGTTAAAATATTGCTTGATGGTTGCGCCAACAAGAGTCCATGTTCTCTATTTCTGTATGTTCTAGTAACGCTAGGGGTAATAATCGAAGCAGAAATTACGCCATGATTTGCCGGTTTTGAAAGAGATTTAACAGTATTTAGTGCTAAGTCGATATTGTTTTCATCAACCATATGAACACATAACCTTAAATCAGATTTTTTAGTTCCTTTTCTGAAACCTAATTCAGAAACATCGGCATCACTTTCAAGTTTTTTCAAATTAATCACATTATATTCTTGATTGTTAAAAATTTCTTTATGTTTCTTCATTTTTGCTTTATTTGCAAAAGAATGAGTTAAATATGCACCACTAGAAGCACTAAAAACATCAATTGAATGCTGAACAGGGTCTATCATATCGCTATTTAATGCCTTAGAATATCGATTATAAAACTCTTCTCTAACAGCCATTAAATCGGCTCTTGCCATAATTTGAGCCATTTTAAAATCGTTATCTTTTCTAAATTGATAAGCTGTTTCAACTGCATCATTTTCGCCCGTATTATACAAAGCAAGCCAATGGTGAGAGCAAACAAATTCTACAACTCGTTTTCTAATTTCAGGATGAGAGAAGAATTTTTTAGCAATAGAATCTACATATTCACTTGATAAATATTGATGACCAGAATCAACCACATCTTCTTTTTTAGCTATATCATGTAATAAAGTGGCAAATTTTAAATATGATTTTTCATTTTGTTTTAACTCCATATACATCGGATTTTGAATAGAATATGCCATAACTAAAAGCATGTGAACATCCATTGAATACTTTTGGGTTTTATGTTGCGTTTTTTGAACAACGCTTAAAAACTCAGGGATTGCAGCAAAAATGGTGTTTAAATAATTATCCAGCTTATCATTTCCGGTTTTAGCACTATTTTGATATAAAAATCTATTTACAATTTCATAAACTTCTTTTTCTTTTTCATCAGATAAATCAAGGTTTGAAGTTGTCAAAATACCGTTAAAACCATACATCTGCATATCTTGATATAGCAAAACTTCATTTACACCAATTTTTTTAAAAATATTTTTATAAGCTTCAACATCTCCAATAACTTTTTGTAAATCACTAATAAATTCCATTCTAGAATATTCAAGAGGAATTCCGTCTGTCAACTGTTCCAATAAAGGTATTGATTCAACTAAAACACATTCAAAATCAGAAAAAGCATTGTCTTTTGAGGCTAAAATTTGATTAATAAAATTAAATTTATCATCTTTTTTAACGGCAATTGAAACATCTTCTTTTCTTAAAACACTTTTCAGATCCAAAATTGCATCTGGAATAACTGCTTTAAGCGTTAGAACGCTGGGCGTTTGTTCAGCATCATCCAAAAAAGGGGCAATTACATTTAAAGATTCTAATAGTGCAACTCTTTCGTCATAAGGCAAAAGCTCTGGTCTAAATTGTCCAATTAAAATGTCACAAATAATTTGCGGTTTGATATATTTTTTAAAATCTGCCTTATAAAGAAATTCATTAAATAAAACAATATCTTCAAAAGTTTCCAAATCAACATATAGATTTTGTTCGTATTCTTCTATTTCTTCTTCAGTATCTTCAACATAAGTAGAAGCATAAGCAACTTCGTCTAAGCCTTCAAAAGTTCCTTTGATGTTTTTCCACCTTAGCGCAAAATCGACTGTTTCATCAAAAGTGAATGAACTACGTAACGATTTTGCAAATAAGCCAAAATAATATGCTTCCCACTCCTTTTTGTCGCAAGTTGTGAGGTTTTCAACAACAAAATCCTGCACATAATCACCATTGGCACCCAAAACAAAATGCCAAGGATTATATACAGCATCATTCTTTTCAATTAATCTTTTTGCAAAATTAAGCATATCGGGAATTGGCTGCGCATTTTCATCAAAACAATATTTTGAATAACAAGGAAAATTAGCAATTTTTTTATCAAAACTTCCCGGCAATTCTTTATCTATAATGTTTATAATTTCAAGGTTTTGTTTACCTGTTCTATTTCTGCTTATTTCAAGAAAGCTAAGCGTCTGTTCAAAATTTTTGGTTGTTCCTAAAACAAGTAAAGCCAAAGCGCCTCTAGCAGAGCTAACAACCCCATTTTCACCTTTAGAAATATCAACAATATCGCACACATGGTTTAATGAAATCATTGAATCTTTATCATATCCTTTTGCAGCTGTTCTTAAAGCGGCATAAAAGAATTGTCTGTTTCTTTTTCTAAAGTGTCCATCTTTATCTTTAAAAGTATTTAAAATACGTGCAAAATCAATATCATTAGGCGCAAAGCCGCCAAAATTATCTTCCCATAAGCCACTTCTTAATGAAGCCATAAAATTATCAAATTTAAAAACCGTATTCCAAAAAAGCGTGTCACCCGTCTTTTGAAATACAAGAGAGGTAAGCTCGTTAAACTGTTTATTTGCAACTTCGCCAGTTTTAGCATCGATAACTGCTTCTAATAATTTTTCAGGCTCATCAAACTTATGTCTATATACCATTTGTGCGATATTCGTAAGCGTTGAATCTGGCTTTTTGGTAACAGGGTTAATTACCAATTCCTTCTTTTTGGATTCCCATTTTGAATATATGTCATTAATTAAGTCACCAAAGGCAATTGGATTACTATTATTCTGCTTACTATATTTAAAATTATTATTATTAACTGGAGAAATTTTCATTATTTAACCTAAACAAATACAAATCTACAAAATTCCTAAAAATAATTTTTTGCTATTGCAAGTTAAATTAGGACAATCGGCAAATTGTTTTCCTGAGCGAAATCAAGCAATTCTTGCGGTAATTGCGATAAATCTTCAGATTTTGAAATAACCCCCTCAATTTTAGGAAGATAAAGCAATAATTCATTGTGCAATTTTCCGTTATAATCATAAAATTCATCATTTAGGGTTTTAAGCGCATTAATCAAATCTTCCCCACTAAAAGACACGTCTTCAATTTTAAATTCCATTTCAGGATCAATATCGTCAATTGAAGTTAATTTTGAAAGATAATCAAGATAAAAACCAGCATATAAATAATCCCAATCTTGATTGTCATCAAAACCTAACATGTTCATTAATTCATGTGTAAATCTAATTCTAGTCCTTACCATTTCGGGATCATTTGTAAGACTATTCAATGTATCTACTAAAGATTTTCTATAGCCCGAATAAATATTTCTATCTTTTGCAGTTAAAATATCGCAGGTATTATATGAAAGCATTAAACCATGTTTTCGATTTTTATAAGTTCTGGTTAATTTTGGAGTAATCAACGAAGCTGATAAAACCCCCGGTTTAGAAGGTTTAATAATTGTTTTTAGCGTGTGCAAAGATTTATCAATTTCATCGGGATTTACCATATGAACACATAATTTTAAATCTTGCTTTTTAGTACCGTATTTAAATCCAAATTGAGATACATCATCGCCATCGTTGACCTTTTTTAAATCGATAACGCAATATGCATTGCCATTGTAATTTTGAATATGATTTTTCAATTTTGTTTTATTAACAAAAGAATTTGCAAAATACAAATTAACACAAGACATTAAATGTGCTCGGCTTTGCAAAAGCAGCAAAAGATTATCACGTTTAAGAGCATATTCTAATTTATCATAAAATTCAGCACCAACAGCCTTTAAGTCTGCTTCTGCCATTATTTTTGCCATATTAAAATCATTACTTCTTCTGAAATTAAAAGCAACCAAAGGAGCCGTATTGTTATCTGTATTATACATAGCAAGCCAATGATGTGAAGCAACAAATTCACTAATTCTAGATTTCATTTCTGGATGAGCAAAAAACTTTGAACAAATTGTATCAACATATTCACTTGATAAATATTGATGACCAGTATCAACTATATTTTCTTTTTTACCAATATCATGTAATAAAGCACAAAATTTTAAAACTGCTCTGTCGCTTGGGGCTAAATCTTGGTATTCAGGATTTAAAATGCAATAACCAAGAGCCAAAAGCATGTGGATATCAAGAGAATAATTTTGAGTTTTATGCTGTTGTTTTCCAATTACGCTGATAAATTCAGGCACAGCTTTTGTAATTAAATTTAAATATTTATTTAATTCAGGATTTAAAGTTTGAATTTCATTTTCAAATAAAAATTTATTTAATAATTGCTGAGCTTCTTTTTCATATTCAACTTGACTGTGAAGTTGTTCAGGCATTAAAATACCATCAAATTGAACAATATTACCAGCTTCATCATGGGTTATTTGAGTAGCACCAAATAACTTTAAAATGGCTGTTTTTGTTTCTTGGTCGCAATTAATGTTATTAAAATCTTCAATAAAATCTTTTCTTGAATATTTTAAAGGCAAACCATTTTTTCCATATCGCTTAATCAAATCAAGCTCAGACATTAAAACATCTTCAAATTGGGTGTTTTTATTGTAATGCGATGCCAAAATTTCTGATATGAATTCTTTTTTAACACCATCAGCTACTTTAATTGTATTTTTCGATACGAAAAATGAATTTGTAATATCATCTATAGCTTTATCAATTTTTAAAATATCAAAACTTGGCTTGACTTCTTGTTGACTATAGGCTTTTTTAAAAGCCATAAGCCCCGCAAAAAGGGTGTTTTTATCATCATAAGGATAAGTTTCTATTCTAAACTTGTCATTAAAAATATTTGCAAAAATCACTGGTGCTAGTGTAATATCTTTTTCAATAAATTTATCTTGAAATCTTAAAACCTCAAGAACCCCATCAAACTTATCTAAAGAAAAATAGTCAGCAGAATTTTCATCATCACTAAATTCAGTTTCGTTTTGCTCTTGAACTTCATCATTATCTACAAAACAAGCACAAGCATAAACATCAAGACCTTCAAAAGTTCCTAAAATTTCTTTATAGTCCAAAGCAGCTTTTAAAATATCATCATCGATAGTTTCAGGAGAAAATAAACTCAAATATTCAACCAGATATGCTGTTTCATAGGCATTTTGGGCATTTTTAACAGCATTTTCAATTATAAAATCTTGAGCTTTTTTTCCAAGTTGCGCACCTATAAACGCAGCTTCAGATGTAATTGTTTTATTAGCTTCATACAATTTTTCAAAGTATTCTTTCATTTCAGGAATGACATCGCCATTTTCATCTAAGCAATAATTAGTGAAAAAATAAAAACTTCTAATTTTATAGCTATCGTCAGCATTTAATGAATTATATTCATTTAAAATATCATCTCTTTTTTCTTCATCAATATCGTAATAGGTCGCAAGATACATTGCAACAGGAGGATAAAAAGGCTCTTTTTTTAATAAATCTGTTACAAATTTTGTTTTATTTTTATCTACAACGCCATTTTCATCTTTGGATAATTCAACCATTGAGGATAAAAGATTTAAAGGAATTCCGATTTTTTCATATCGTTTATCAGCAAAACCAATAAGTTTAAAGAAAAATTTCTCATTTTCTTTATTAAAAGAACCCTCTTTATCCTTAAAAGAGGTAATCAAAAGAGGAACATTAGAATATTTTGCGCTTGCACCAGCCAACTTACGAGATTTAAAATTAGTTTTAAAATCTAAAGCCAGCTTATCAAGTCCAACAAGAACCTTGCCTTTTAAGGTTTCAGGTGTAATTTGAGCAACCAAAGGGAGCAATCGAATAAAGGCAAGATTAACCTTACCTGTTTTCATATCGAGCGATTGATTTAAAATTTCAGAAGCATCTTCTACTTTATACATAAAGAGCAAATTAGCTAAAAGTGTATAATTTTTATCAAATTCACCAGTAACAGGATTTTTTAAATTTACTCCGTTTGGCAAACCGGAAAATAGGTTTAAATTGGCTTGTTGCAAGCCTTTAAAGTTTTGATTTCTAATTGGATTAGAGGTTTTATTTTTGTAATTATTTTTATAAGTGCAAATTGGGGAAATTTTCATACTTTTCTCGACTGGTTTTAATGATATAAAAGTCGAAAAAAATATTTTTTGCTAGACTTGTGCACCAAAAAAGAAAATAAAAAAACCGCCTAATGGCGGTTAAATGGTTGCGGGTGCTGGATTTTGCAAAATGAGCCAAAGAGAGCTTTAACTCGATTTGTGCGAACTTGTATCCATAGCGAAGCGGAGGTGAACCCTTGGGTGAGAATCCAGCACATTAAAAAAGAGGCTATAAAAGCCTCTTTAAATGGTTGCGGGTGCTGGATTTGAACCAACGACCTTCGGGTTATGAGCCCGACGAGCTACCAGACTGCTCCAACCCGCGATATTTGCGGTGTCAAAGTAAACCCCTGACAAATAATATTATGCCTTACTAAAAATAAAAAATCAAGCCTTATTTTTTTTAGCGCAAAAAATATTTTTTTCATGTTTTAAACAATTAATAACCGAGGAAAATATGAAAATAAATAAAATAAGCAGCGAAAAAATTACATACTTCGCCCCTAAAACGACACCAAAAAACCAAACAAACATTATACACAACAGCGAAAACTATCCAAAAATTAATGATTTAAAATATTATCAAGCGATAAATAGTCTTTATTTTACAGGAAATGCCAAATTTTTAGCATATCCTGTTAAGAATAAAGAAAACAAAACAACTTCAATCAAAGTCTATATACCATTAGAAAATAAAGACTCAACAACATTTGAATTTGATGAAGCGCCCTCAATCAGGCTTTTAACAAAAGAAACAGGAGCAATAGACATACTTGCTATGGGGATTTTTGTTGAACTATTTAGTGATTACTATAAAATTGCAAAAAAGAAATTTGAAGACGAAAAAGCGTTTTTAACAACAATTCTTCAAGATAAAAACGAAGTTTGCATATTAAATGCAAAAGAAAATGTAAATGAAGCTTTCAAAAAGACAGTAGAAAGCCAAGAAGAAGATTATCTTCAAACTCTTTTTAATAACATTCAAGACACAAGATATAAAAAAGAATTGGCAAATGTATATTTGGAATTAATTAATGAAAAAATTGCTCAAACAGCAATGAAATGCGCAAAAGAAGCGCTAATGGTTTTAAAATTATCCAAAAAAGACTATTCAATTGATATGACAAACCTTGATATTAAAAGAGATATCGCAGTTAACTGCGTAGATTATAGTAAATTTATCGGTTATAACTGCTCAGAATTAATTATTGAAAATTCAAAAGATGAAAAAGGAAATATCAACCTAGATTTTGCCCTAAAACTCGCACAAACCTTGCAGGAAACAAAACCAACGCAACAACCAAAAGAAAATATTCCAATTCTTGCAAAACTTTTAAAACAAAGTGTTTTATAATACAATATTGTTATGAATAGCGAAATTAAAACTATTTGCGTTTTTGCAAGCGCATCAGACAATATAAATGAAATTTACTTTAAAGCTGCACACGAATTAGGCTCAGAAATTGCAAACAATCATTATGATATAATCTACGGCGGCTCAAACCTTGGCTTGATGGGTGAAGTTACAAATTCTGCTCGTTTAAGAGGAAGCGAAATAATCGGTGTTATGCCAGAAAAACTCTACAATTTAGGCATTCACCCGGGAGAATGTTCAAGGTTTATTTTAACCAAAGGAATGAGAGAAAGAAAAGCCAAAATGGATGAACTTTCTCAAGCAATAATAGCGCTTTCAGGCGGTTTTGGAACATTAGAAGAATTAGCAGAGATGATTGTTCAAAAACAACTTGGCTACAACAACAAACCCATAATTCTTTTAAACACCAATGGTTTTTACGATAATTTGATTAAATTTTTTGATGATATTATTGAACAAAATTTTGCACCAAAAATTTCAAAAGACATTTATTTTATTGCCAAAAATGCCAAAGAAGCACTGGATTATATCAACAGCTACGATTTTTCTAAAAACAATTATCTTGATGCCAAAATTGGCTCAAAAATCAACCATTAGTATAATTTAAAATTTTAAAATTTAGTACATACTATTAATATATTGGATGACTTAGGGGAAATATGCTGGATAGAATTTTAGGAACAAATTCAGAAATAATCAATCAAAGTCAAAGTTTAGATAGAATTAGTGGATTTGGCACAACAAACCCATTTGAAGAAAGCAAAGACAAATTTTTCATTGATGAATCAAACATTTCGACTGCTGCGTTTGAAAAATATCAAAGAGAAATTGATGTCAAAAACTTTAGCGAAATCTTAATGCAAACAGATGAAAAAGCTGCGAATGAGCTTGTTTTAAAGCAGGCTTTCGAAGGTCTTTTTTCAATTGATGATACAGATTTCTTATCTGAACTATTAGACAATGAAGAACTTTTAAATGATATCGCTTAAAAAAATATTAGAAAAATTAAAAAAGTTTTATCATTTAAAAATCCTTAAAAGAAGATATTACCGCACTGGCTTTTGCGCTCAATGCGGATGTTGTTGTGAAAATATTTATGTTCGTCACAATGGAAAAGTTATTTTAAACGAAGAAGAATTTGAAAATATTAAAATAACTGATAATTATAGCTTTTATAAGCATATTACAGTTATAGGTAAGGATGAATTTGGCTTGATTTTTTCTTGCGATAAATTTGATAAAGAAAAAAGATTATGCACTGACCACAAAAATCGCCCCTCAATTTGTAAAAACTATCCAAGCGAAGAAATTTTCTCCTTTGGCGCACAATTGCAGGAAAAATGCGGATATTCTTTTGAACCTATTGAAAAGTTTGATGAAGTTTTTAAACGTGTTTCAAAACAGCCCGTAAAGTGTTTTGAGGAAGTAAAATAATAAAATAAACTTGCTAAGCTGTCGCTAAGCTCGCTCGGTTCAGGATTGCTCCTGGGGGACTTTGTCCCACGTCGCACATCTAAGGTCTACGCACTCGGCACCGGCTCAACGCAGCTGCCGTCGTGCTCGCACAGCATTGCCACTCACCTTCGCTTGCTAAGCTATCGCTAAGCTCGCTCGGTTCGGGATTGCTCCTGAGGGACTTTGTCCCACGTCGCACATCTAAGGTCTACGCACTCGGCACCGGCTCAACGCAGCTGCCGTCGTGCTCGCACAGCATTGCCACTCACCTTCGCTTGCTAAGCTATCGCTAAGCTCGCTCGGT
>SUTT01000043.1 GCA_015152565.1 Cyanobacteria bacterium SIG27 | reverse complement strand
TTTGACCAATATTATATGCGCTATCTTTATGACAAATTACAGATAAAGCGTCAACTATCTCACCAGCTAAAAGAATATCCATTTTAACTAAGTCAGATTTTTTATAATCATGAAATTCGTAGTCTAAACTTGCATAGCCTTTTGAGCGAGATTTTAATTGATCATAAAAGTCCGTAATAACCTCGGACAAAGGAACATGATATTCAAGATTTACCCTGACATCATCAATATAGTGCATATTTATAAAAATTCCACGTTTATCTTGGCACAATTCCATCAAAGTCCCAACATAATCATTAGGAGTAAAGATATTAACTTTTACATACGGTTCTTCAATAAATTCTCTATATTGAGGTCCTGGAAGTTCAGCTGGGTTATCAATTTCTACAACTTCACCATCGGTTTTATGAACTCGATAAATTACAGATGGCGCTGTTGTAATCAATGATAAATCATATTCACGCTCCAAGCGCTCTTGAGCAATCTCCATGTGCAACATGCCCAAGAAACCACAACGAAAGCCAAAACCAAGAGCATTTGAAGTTTCTGGTTCATACGTAATAGAGCTATCTGAAAGCTTTAATTTTTCCAATGCTTCTTTTAATTCATGGTAATCTTCATTATTTACAGGATATAATCCAGAAAATACCATCGGCTTAGCTTCTTTATAGCCTTCTAGAGGTTCATTTGCAGGATTGTTAACCAAAGTTATAGTATCACCTACAAAACGAGTAATTTCTTTAATTGAGCCTGCAAAATATCCAACTTCGCCAGTTTTTAGCTCTTGCACTTGATTTCTATTTGGGTTTAAAAAGCCTAACTCGATAACATCAAACTCTCTTCCTGTTGCCATAAATTTAATCTTATCACCAAGTTTAATTGAACCATCTACAACTTTAAAGAAACAAATTGTACCTAAATATGGGTCATAGGCGCTATCGAAAACTAAAGCACGAAGTGGCTTATTAGATGTATCTTCTGGGGCTGGAACATATTCTACAACAGCTTCTAATACATTTTCAATTCCAACGCCAGTTTTAGCCGAAACAGGAATTGCCATAGAAGCATCAATTCCTAATACATCTTCAATTTCTTTCTTAACTCTTTCAACATCGGCAGATGGAAGGTCGATTTTATTAATTATTGGAATAATTTCCAAATTTTGCTCCATTGCAAGGTAAACATTTGCTAAAGTCTGAGCTTCAACACCTTGAGTAGCATCAACTATTAAAAGAGCTCCTTCACAGGCTGCTAACGAACGTGAAACTTCATACGAAAAATCAACGTGACCAGGAGTATCGATTAAATTTAAAATATAATCTTTACCATTGCGTGCTTTATAATTCATCTTTGCAGCATTTAGTTTAATCGTAATGCCACGTTCACGCTCAATATCCATAGTATCTAATAATTGGTCTTGCATTTCACGTTTTGAAATTGTTCCAGTTGCTTCCAAGAGTCTATCAGCTAGAGTTGATTTACCATGGTCAATATGAGCGATTATACTAAAGTTTCTGATGTGTTCCAATTTTTTCATAAAAAAATTATATAACAAAAAAAATTTTAAAGAAATGTAAATTTTTTTGTGAAATCCGAATGATGCTTATATAAAATGGCTTTATTAAATATATACACAATATATTAAGGAGCTTTTATGGAAATTGGTGGTATTAATGGAAAATATTTGGTGGATGAACTTCCTTTAGATACTGCGGCGGATACAACAAAAGCAGATCCAAAATTAGTCACTACAGAAGCCGATGATGGCTTAGATACTATTAGCATTACTAATGCCAAAAAAACCAACGCAGATGTAGAAAAAAAAGTAAACGAACTCAAAAAAACATACAGCACAGCAAACATGCAAGAATTTTTAGACAATAAAGTAATCTTGCAACTTTCTCGTGAGGGCTTTAGTAAAGAACAAGCAATTTCAATTGTCTCACAGGTGATGTCTGGTGTAATTACACCATTAGGAGAAAATAAATACTTCTTTTGGACAACAACTCTTGGAGCTGCTCAAATTTCATCACAATTATTTGGCGCATACAGCATAACAAGTAAAGAAGCTGAGGCTTTAGAAAACGAACTTGTTTCTATTGAAAGCGACATCCTTAAAAACAATAATGATATCGATAAATTGCAAGCTCAAATTGAAGAACTGCAAAAAGAAATACAAAAAATGTTCGATGAATCAGTTGATGAAAATGAACAAATCGCAGCTGAGCACAAAGCAAACGTTAAAAAAGCAACAAACGCTGCAATTACTGAGTATTCAAATTCAAAAGGCGAAATGACTTATGAGCAATTTCAAAACAATCTTCAAGGAAAATTAGAAGAACTTGGATATGATGCAAATTCACAAATTTCCCAAATAACCTCACAAATGGTTGCCGCAGAATCAAAAATGGTAACATTAGCTGCACTAAATACCAGAATGGGAAATCTAATCAATTTAAATAAATCAATTGGAAATCAAGCTCAAAATAAAGTTGATGAATTTGATAATTTACAAGACGAAATAGCTCAACAAAGCGCAACAGGAATGGATAGTGATGCAACAAGCGCAAGCCCATCATACGAAGAAAAAGACCCGATAGGTTTTTCCAGCAACGACACAACATTTGATTTCTTTATAGACAAAGACAACAATAACGATTTAAGTAATGCAAATGAATTTTTAGGAGCAGAAGCCGGATTTAGCGAAGTATTGAAACTTGATACAAACAACGATGGCTTTGTAAATTCAGATGAGCTTGAAGCTGGAAATATTAAAATCGTAAAAACTGACGCAAATGGCAATCAAAGCATTGAAGAAGTTGACGATATATTAGCACAAGAAGATGGCATAGATTTAAAATCTTATGTTGCAAAAAATGAAATAATGGAAAATGGCAACACGCTTCAAGGTGTTTTTGATATGAAATTTAATGGAAAAACACTTGATGATGCAGGTTATCAAACATTGGATAAAATGGATTGGCTAAATGATAACTATGATTTTTCCGACAACAGAGCAAGTGGCAGTTCATCAAATTTACTTAAAGAAAAATTCGATAGAGATGTATTCGAAAACCCGGTATCAAAAGAAGCAGTAGATAATTTAAATATTTTCTTGAAAAAATCATCTAAATTCAGTCAAGAATCCAGCATGATAAATGATGCTATTTCTGAAAACAAAGTAGATTTATTAGAAAGAACACCGGATCTTGAAAAAGCAAGAGCGCAAAACCAAGGCTCTGAAATTGAAAGCGATTTTGTAGCTCAGAAAAAAGCAGAAGAACAAAAACTTCAACTTCAAGAGCAAGAAGAAAATAAAGAAAATAAATTAGAAGATGAAATTGAAAAAGAACTTGAAGAAAAAAATAAATAAACAGTTAAAATGTAAACTAATGTAAATTTTTTTTTCAATAGTCAAAAGTTTTATTGAAAAACTGACGATAAAGAGTACAAAAGCAAAGTTTATAGGAGACAATAACATGACAGGTGTGTACAATTTAAACAATGGGGTTGATGTTACAACTCTGTACAAAGGTTTAACAACAGAGCAAAAAGAGACTCTTGAAGCCGTAGTTGCTGATAAGAAAATTACTGAAGCTGAACTCAAAAAAATTGAAGAAGCCGGGATTGATAAAAGCTTAATTACAAATAATTTTACAAAAGATGTCACAGCTGATGCTGCAGGTGACAAAAGAACACAATCAAAAGCAGATGTAAAATCTAAAATTGAAGAATTAACAAGAAAATATTGCAAAGACTTAGGAAAAAATGGCGGCGACCCATATTCAACAGCAAACCCAGAATTAAACGCATTAAATAAAATGCTAGATGATGGCGAAATTGGACAATTAGCTGCTGATGGTTTTACTAAAACACAAATTCTTGAAATTATCGCAGGAGCATTCCCATCAGTTGGTATTGCCCCAACTGGCGAAGATGGCTCATATACAAGACCTTATGGGCATGGTGCCGATGCGCAAAAAATTTATGATAGATTCACATCTCAACTTGTTGTTGCAACAGGTCAAGATAGTGAAGAAATTAAAGCTGCTAAAGCAAAATTAGCAACTATTAACAACCAAATTGCTTCAAACAACCAAAACATGCAAGTTTTAGAGGTTACAATTGAAGCTTTACAAGAAGAAGTTCAAGAACAGTTAGATAAAGCTATTGAAGATAGCAAAGATATTCAAGAAGAACATAAACAAAAAGCAAAAGATGCAGTTAATAATCGCTTAAATGAATATACTAACTCTAACGGTGAAATGACTTATGAAGAATTTCAAAAGAACATTTCTGGTGACTTAAATGGCTTGCAAACAAAAACCGGAAGAGCTCTTGGCGATGTGGTAAATGATTTAGTAAATGCGAATCATAAAATGAACCTTTTAAAAGGTTATGTTTCTGATTTAACTGATTTGGCAGATAATAACAAAACATTGACAGATGAAGCACAAGCAACTCAAACAGAAATTAATGATCTTGTTAAAGAACAGGCTGCAAAAGCTGAAGCAGAGGGAGATTGCCAAGCGCAATGTACAGACCCTATTGGTTTTACAACCGATACGGCAAGATATGACTTCTTTGTTGATACTGATAACAATAAAGATATTACAAATGAACAAGAATTTTTAGGCGCTAAGGACGGCTTTAGCGAAGTTAAAGATTTAGATGCTAATGGTGACGGACTTGTTACAGGAGAAGAACTTGACGCTGGAAATGTTAAAGTAATCAAAACAAATACAGATGGCACACAAGAAATTGTTAACGCATCAGACGTATTTAAAAATGCAACTGACGGTATTAACCTAAATTCATATCAAAGCACAAACCAAGATATTGGCGAGGGCAACACACTATTAGGTACATTTAGTGCATCAATGGATGGTCAATCAATGAGTGGCTACCAAACTCTTGACTCTAATGAGTGGCTTGATAAAAACTACGAATTCACCGACGAAGTTGAGGGCAAAGGCAGATTTGCCAAAGATGGAACAGGTATCACCGAAGCTCGTGATTCATCAGAAAAAATCAACCTATTTACAATTAAAAATACAGAACTTGAGGGCAAGTTAAGCGAAGCTTGGAACGCTTGGGGTTTTACAGACACTATGGCAACTCAACTTATTGAAGCAAGTGAAAGTGAAGCAAAAGCTGATGGTACAAAAATTCAAAAAGGTTTTGATGAAATAGCACGAAAAGAAGAAGAAAAAGCAACTCAAACAGAAGAAGAACGTGCTAAAGATAAAGAAATGATTGAAGAAAAGCTGAACGCCAAAGCTAAAGCCGAGGCCGAAAAGGAAGCTGAAGAGGCAAAAGAAGAAGAAGAAAAAGAAAAGGAAGATGAAGAAAAAGAAGATTAATTTAACAATACAATAACAATAAAGGTGACTAGCAATAGTCACCTTTATTTTGCCAATGCAAGCAAAGTGACAAATACATCTTGAAATATTTTTTTCAGCAAATAAAATGTTATTATAGAATAATATCGTTAAAGGAAACAGAAATGAAAAAAGATATTCATCCAGATTACCAAAAAACAACTATAAAATGCGTATGCGGTAATGAAATTGAAACTGGTTCTGTTGAAGAAAACATCACAGTTGAAATTTGCAGTGCTTGCCACCCATTCTACACTGGTAACCAAAAAATTCTTGACTCTGAAGGTAGAGTTGAAAGATTTAAAAAACGTTATCAAAAATAGTTACAAAAACAATTCAACTTTTGGCTGGCTAATTACCAGCCAAAAGTTTATTTATAGGAATTAAATTAGGGGTTGTTATGGCAAAAAAAGAATTAGAAGTTAGTTTAATCGGTATACCAAATAATTTGCTTGATGTTATTTACACTGCTTGTAGAACCTGCTACAGCGCAGATGGTGCAGTAGAAATATTTAACAATATCACCGATGACAAAGAGAAAAAATTAGCATTAATTAAAAGAATAATTTCATCAGGTCATTATTCAACTATTGAGCATATTCAACTAACTTTTGCTATAAACAACATTTCTCGTGCCGCAACCCATCAGTTAGTGCGCCACAGACACATGAGCTTTTCTCAAAAATCTCAAAGATATGTTAAAGAAGCGGATTTTGACTATATAATTCCAAATGCAATTCAAAGACAACCCGAATTATTAGAAAAATTTGAAGCTTTTATGCAAACAACCTCAAAGTTGTACGCTGAACTTGTTGAAGCAGGCATTAAAAAAGAAGACGCACGCTCAATTTTACCAAATGCCACTGCAAGTTCCATTGTTTGTAGTTTAAATTTAAGAGAATTAATTCACCTTGCAAATTTAAGACTTTGCACAAGAGCTCAACTTGAAATCAGAACATGTGTTGCTAAAATGTGCGCATTAGTTATCAAACAAGCACCATGGCTTGCCGAGCACTTAGTTGCTAAATGCGAAAGATTAGGATATTGCGACGAAGATAATTCATGTGGAAAGGTTGCGACTAAAAATGGATAATTCAATATTTGAAAAAGTTGAGCAAATAGAAAAAAAATATCAAGAATTAGGCGTTGCGCTATCTGACCCTAATATTATTCAAGATTATGAAAAATTCCGTGATTTATCAAAACAAAGAAAAACCATGGAAGAAACAGTTGAAATTTATTATAAATATAAAGATGCTATGGCAACAATTAAAGACTCAAAAGAAATGCTTTATGTTGAAAAAGATGCTTCCATGAAAGAGTTTTTAAATGCTGAAATAGCTGATGCAGAAGAAAAAATCGAACAATACGAACATAGACTAAAAGTTCTTTTATTGCCACGTGATCCTATGGATGATAAAGATATCATGCTTGAAATTAGAGGTTCAGCAGGTGGTGACGAGGCAAACATCTTTGCTGGCGACTTAATGAGAATGTATTTAAGATATGCTGCAAATAAAGGCTGGCAAACAAAAATCCTTTCAATCAACGAATGTGAAGCTGGTGGCGTATCCGAAGTTGTAATTTCAGTTAAAGGCGGAGATAATATCTATTCTCAACTTAAATATGAATCAGGCGTTCACAGAGTTCAAAGAGTTCCTCAAACAGAATCTCAGGGCAGAGTGCATACATCAACCGCAACAGTTGCAGTTATGCCCGAAGTTGATGATGTTGAAATTGAATTAAATATGAACGATATTGAAATTACAACAGCACGTTCTGGGGGCGCTGGCGGTCAAAACGTTAATAAAGTTGAAACAGCTGCTCGTGTCTTCCACAAACCAACAGGAATTATGATTTTCTGCACAGAAGAACGTTCTCAACTTCAAAACAAAGAGAGAGCTTTGCAAATTTTAAAAGCTAAATTGTACGATATGGAAGTGCAAAAGCAAATGCAAGAAGTTACAGACCTTAGACGCTCCCAAGTCGGCACTGGAGATAGATCAGAACGCATAAGAACATATAACTTCCCTCAAGGTAGATTAACAGACCACAGAATTGGTCAAAACCTTGATGTTAGAGAAATTATCGAAGGCGAATTAGATAAACTTATTAATATGCTAATTGAATACGATCAAAAGTTAAAAATGGAAAAATTAGCACAAACCGAAGTTTAAGCTAAATAATTAATTGCCTTTGGAGAAGTATACTCTTCAACAACAGTTCCTGTTGCTGCAATAAACGCATCTAGCATATTTGTTGCAGTTGTTAGCTTACCATTGTTAACAAAATTAAGCTTAGTATTAACATCTGTAATAGTAGCCAAACCATCATCAGATAAACGAGTTGAAACCTCGTTTAGGGCATACATAAATTTATTCGGATTAATCTTCATATCAACACACACTTTCTAGTATTGATATAATAACCCCTAAAAATAAAAATTGCGCTAAATTAGGAAAAATGTAACAAATGTTAAATTGAGAAGATGTCTTTGATATCTTGATATGTAAGCGACTTAACGATGTTTCTATCAATTGATATTACACTATCAACCAATGAACGCTTCTTGGATTTTAAAGCTTGAATTTTTTCTTCAACAGTTCCCTTGGTAATAAGTCGGTAAACAAACACTTTTTTGGTTTGACCGATACGATAAGCTCTATCGGTTGCCTGATCCTCAACTGCTGGATTCCACCATGGGTCATAGTGAATAACATAATCTGCCCCAGTAAGGTTTAAGCCTGTTCCACCAGCTTTTAATGATACTAAGAAAATTGGAATAGTAGGGTCATTATTGAATTTTTCAACTACAGCTTGTCTATCTTTTGTTTTGCCGGATAGGTATTCATGCTTAATTCCTTTAGCCTCAAGCCAAGATTTAATTATATCGAGCATTCCAACAAATTGAGAGAACAATAACACTCTATGTTTTTCAGCTATAACTTGTTCTAACATATTTTGAAGTTGTTCAAATTTGCCTGATTCATTAATGCCTAATTGACCTTCTTTGTCGTATAAACGAGGATGACAGCAAATTTGTCTTAAGCGTAACAATGCTGAGAAAATCGACATTCTGGACTTTTCAAGACCAACTGTTTCGATTGATTTAAACAATTCCTCTTTAGTTGAATCAAGAACTTGAAGATATAAGTCTTTTTGATCAGGCGTTAAATCGCAATATGCAACTGATTCAACCTTATCTGGTAAATCACGAGCAACATCTCTTTTCATTCTTCGAAGAATAAATGGGAATATTTGCGATTTTAAGCGTTTTTGGACCTCGGTATCTTCATTATCAACAATAGGAAGAACAAAACGATTGTTAAATTCTTTAGCGTCAAACAAAAATCCAGGCATCAGAAAATCAAATACAGACCAAAGTTCTTCTAGTTTATTTTCTATTGGTGTACCAGATAGCGCCAATCTATGCCCTGCTTGCAAAGTTTTACAAGCCTTAGCCGTTTGGCTTGTTGAATTTTTGATATTTTGAGATTCATCCAAGATAATATATCGGAATTTTATATCTTTCAATTCTTCGATATCTCTTCTAATTAAAGCGTAACTTGTTATTACAACGTCATAATCTGACAAATTTTCAAAGTGTTTTTTTCTATCTGCTCCTGATAATGAAATGAATTTTAAATTAGGGGCAAATTTTTCAATTTCTTTTTCCCAGTTAAACACAACAGACGTTGGGCAAACAACAAGACTTGTTTCTTTTCCGTCTTTTTCTTTTGCTTTTTGCAAAAGGGTTAGCGTTTGAACAGTTTTACCAAGACCCATATCATCGGCTAGAACACCGTTTAAACCATATTTATATAAAAACCATAGCCATGAATAGCCTTTTAGCTGATATTCACGAAGCTCGGCTTTTGATGCCTTTGGAAGAGCAGTTGTATCCATTGTTGAAAAAGTTGAAATTTCTTTCCAAAACTTTGAAAAACTGCGGCTCATTTTAAGAGTGATGCCCATTTTTTCCATTTCGGATACAACACCTGCACGATAGGTTTTTACAATGTATTTTTCTTCATTATTCTTATAAACATCATACGTATTGAATGATTTTAAAAGCGATAAAACTTCATCAGTTGGAATTGAAACTTGACCACCAGAAACAGTATTATAATACTTCGCTCCCTCGTAAGTTAAATCGATAATCTTTTCAAAATCAACTTCTTTTTCATCAGCTAAACCTTTAAGTTGGATTTCAAAAATATCAGTTCCATTTTCTGAAAAATCAATATCAGCAACTAGTTTTAATCCTTTTTTATTTAATTTATAAAAAGATAAATCATCTTTTTCAATAAATTGCCAACCATCGCCCGCTTTTGAAATATAGTAATTGTAAAAATCAATTGCATATTCTCTATCAAGTGCAAGGTTGTTCGACTGAACTGGCGCAAACCTGCAAGCCAAAAGCATTTGATATGCAGCTTGCTCAAATTGCATATCTCTTTTAATCCAATATAACAAGTCTTTTTCAGGATTTTTAATTGTTACATAAGGACTTTTAAACTGTTTTTGATAAGGAACTCTAACCCCATCATATTCAAAATCCAACGATGCTTTTAAGGACTGGTCATAATCAACCCCAAGTTCAACAACGCACTTTGGAGGGCGCTTTTCAAAAGTTAATTTTTCCATTTCTTCAGACATGTTGACAGTCATTGCTTCTTTAATTTTTGGCAGTTCTTCGTATACAAATTTACCGCCATCAGCATCTTTTATATCTGAAAAGCTTGCTTTAGTTAAATTTTGCGGAACAACGCTAACAGAAGCATCAACAGGGAAAATGACATCTTTATATCTTCCCCATTTTAGTTGACGAGAGAAATAACGAACCTCTTCAAAAGGATAAATCTCATCAATGTCGTTTCTTTTCCAATACAAACTCAGCAAAACATTTCCTACGTAAGAAACATTAACGTCTAAACATAAATTCCAAACAGAATCAGAGAATTTAAGCTTTTTATGAGTTTTAGCGTCAATTACGTCTTCTTGCTTAGACAACATTTTGAAAAATTCATCAAATTTATTAATTTGAACATCATACCAACCAGACTTTTTATCAAGCCTTGACTGACTTAAAAGCATTTTAAACATAACAACTTCAAGCTTTTGAGCGTTATTTAGTTCAAAATTTTCTTCTTCTTTTTGTCGTGCAATAATTTGTTTAAAAACTGCTTCAAGATCACGTATTACCTTTTTTGTGTGTCTATTCATAACAAGAATAGAAAAGAAGTTTTGACGGCGCTTAGGATTAAAATGGAAGATAAAATCACCTTGCGGATTTTCATGCATTGGCAAATCTTCGTCGGTCAAAACCGGCTCGATATCCATCTTTTCATAGAGAAATTCTTCAAAAAAGTGATTCTTTAAAGATGCAAAACCAAGCGCTATGGCATGTTTACACCATGGCTCTTCTAATGGGCAATTACAAGTAGGAACAGCGCCAGTCTTTTTAAATTTAATCCCTGTTTCATAATGAGATTTGAAATTGCCTTTAACTTTTGCCCTTACAATATTTTCGTTAAACTTTAACTCTTCAACCATGCCCTTTTGAAAAGTTTCATAACCTCTTCGATAAGAGCCTGGTTTAGAATTATCTTTAAGATATTTGTTATTAAATGTGTACTTCACAAATTTCCCAATGACATAGTGATAATTAAAAATAACGCACGAAAATCTTAAAACCTAAAAGGTTACTCCATCCAGTGCCGTTAATATAATGATATCATCAGCAAATAAAAACGCAAGTAGTACTAATGAATTATTTTAAATAATAAACCATATTAACACTTGCTCTTGCATTGATTACACCGGGTTCAATTGTATCAATGCTTTCTGCTACTGCACCAGAAGCTGCATCCATTGCAGAATTTGCCATATAAACTTTATTTATTCTTGGTTGAACATGACTTGCTGAAAGAGAACAATATGGATTAATTGATTTTACCTTATCAAGGCTTGCTCCTGCAGCAGCAGATAAAATTTGTGCTCTATTTTTAGCAATTTTAACTGAATCTGCCATCATTTCATTACAAACATTTTGCGAATTTTCTATCAAAAAATTAATATTTCCAACATTTTTAACTCCGTTATTCATTGCAATGTTGATAATTTCAGAGACTTTATTGATATCTTTTAATTTAACTTCAAAACCATTTCTTACTTCATACTTTTGAAAAATGCGAATTTTGTCTTTATATGAATAAACATTTCTCACGCTAAAAGCAATAGTTTTAATTTTTTCATCTGAATTTAGCTGTGCTTTAATAGCAGAAATTGCATCTTTTACAATTTTGTCATTTTTTTCTTTTAAGTCTTTTAAATTAATTCCAGAATTTTCAACATAAAAGCTTACTTTTGCAGTATCAGGGTCAACTTCTCGATTAACTGTCGCTTCTGTTGAAATTATAGATTCTCTTACTTCTTCAGCCAACATTGGTAATGCCATAAAACCGGCTAAAACAACACTTAAAGCAATCTTTTTAAACATAATTAATCTCCATTTATAATTTCTAATAATTCCTTTTCGTTCAAAATTTTTACACCGAGTTCTCTTGCTTTAGTTGCCTTAGAACCAGGGTTTTCGCCAATTACAACATAAGTTGTATTTTTTGAAACACTCGAGGGGGTTTTTGCGCCTAATTCTTTTAATTTACTTTGCGCAACATCTCTGGATAAAGTTTCTAATGTTCCAGTTATAACAAAACTTTGTCCTTTAAGCCTTAAAACATCTGCATTAGTATATCTATTGGTAATCTTCACACCCAAAGCAATCATTTCATCAATCATATCAATATTTTCAGGATTTGAAAAATACTCAACAATGCTTGCTGCCATTTTAACGCCAATTCCCTCCAAAGCTGCTAAATCGTCATAATTGGCAACTTTAAGAGCGTTAATGTCTTTATAACTTTGAGCCAAAATATCGCTTGATTCTTTTCCAACAAAACGTATTCCAAGAGCATTAATAAACTTAGACAAAGTAACTTTTTTTGATTGTTCAATTGCATTTAATAAATTATTTGCTGATTTATCCTTAATAAGCTCAATAGTTAATAATTGCTCATAAGTAAGCTTATAAATATCACTCGCCTTTAGAACATATTCTTTTTCGATTAATTTTTCAATAATGCTATCACCAAAACCATCAATATCCATAGCAGATTTTGAAACAAAATATTCTAATCTACCTTTAATTTGCGCAGGGCAAGTTGCTTTGTTTGGGCAATATATTCCAACTTCGCCCTCAATTTCAATAAATTTTGTTCCACAAGATGGGCAATGAGTTGGTAAATTAAGAGGCTTTGAATTGTCAGATTTTCTTGCTTTAACAACCTTTGGAATAATTTCTGCTGCTTTTTTAATTAAAACCTCATCTCCAAGAGTAATTTCAAGACGATTTATTTCATCAAAATTATACATAGAAGCTCTTGAAACAACACTTCCTGAAAGGTTAACAGGTTTTAAAATCGCAACAGGGGTAACAATTCCTGTTCTTCCAATTGAAAATTCGACATCTAAAAGCTCGGACCACACTTCTTCGGGTGGAAATTTAAACGCTGTTGCCCACTTTGGAGCACGTGAGGTAAATCCAAGTTCATTTTGTTTTGGAATAGAATTTACTTTAATTACAACCCCATCAGTCGCCCAATTAAGGGTTTTTCTGTATTCAGACATCTCATCGCAAAATGCGATAACTTCATTTATATTTTTGCATTTACGATAATTATTAGTTTTAAAACCAAGCGCACGGCATTTATCCATAGCGTCTGTATGCGACATTATTTTTGCAGTTTTATCAAAATTAGCTGCATAAATAAAAATTGATAAATCTCTACTAGCAGTGATTTTAGGGTCAAGCTGTCTAATTGAACCAGCGGCAGCGTTTCTTGGGTTTGCAAAAGTTTTTTGATTATTTTTAATTTGATTTTCATTTAGCTTTTCAAAAGATGTTATAGGCATATAAATTTCGCCTCTAACTTCAACATCTATTTCTTCAAAAAGCTTTAAAGGAATTGCTTTAATTGTTTTTAGATTATTTGTAATATCTTCTCCAACAACCCCATCACCACGAGTTAACCCTTGAACAAAAATACCTTTTTCATAAGTTAAACTAACGGCAAGTCCATCAATTTTAAGTTCAGCAACAAGCTCGATATCGCAAAAGTTATTTGAAAACAAACCAAGTTGAGTATTGTCAACTTCACCGACATCTTTTAAAACCCTGTTATACCAAGCTTTTAATTCATCTGAATTATTAGAATTATCAAGACTATAGAGCCTATTTTTATGTGCAACTTGGTCAAATTTCTTGCTAATTCCGCCCACTCTTTGCGTTGGGCTATCTGGAGTAATTAGATGAGGATTTTTTTCCTCTAATTCTTTAAGCTCCCTAAATAATGCATCATATTCATAATCCTCTAAAATAGGATTATCTTCAACATAATACTTATATGCATTTAACTCAATTGTTTTGCGTAATTTTAAAATTCTGTCTTGTGTGTCCATAAAAATTATTTTAATATAAGTCTATGAGTATAATCAAATTATTAAGCAAAAAAGTTGCAAAAGCACTTTTTACAACGCCATCACACAATCAAAAACCATCATTCAATAAAAACTATTCAAGTTTTTATGAGCATGATTTTTCAGAAATCGAAGGTTTTGACAATCTTTCAAACCCTAAAAGTTCAATTCTTTTAGCGCAAGGTAAAGCAAGCGAAATTTTAGGAACAAAACAAACATATTTTATTACTCAAGGCGCAACTACTGCACTTTTAGCTGCAATGAAAGCAATAATTAACCCAGCAGATAAAGTTTTAGTTGCAAGAAATTGTCATAAATCAGTATACAATGGTTTAATTTTAACAGCTTCAATGGTTGATTGGTTTATACCAGAAAGCAATGAAGATTGGGGTTTTTATACTCATATATCAGAAGAAAAGCTTGAATCAACTTTGCAATTAAATCAATATAAAGCATTTATTATGACGTCGCCAACTTACGAGGGCATAAATTCTAATATTGAAAAAATTTCACAAATTTGTAAGAAGTACAATGTCTTTTTAATTGTCGATGAAGCGCATGGAGCTTTGTATAATTTTTCGCATAAACTTCCAAAATCTGCTATTGAGCAAGGGGCAGATATTACAATAAATTCGCTTCATAAGACTGCTGGAGCACTTAATCAAACAGCTCTTTTAAATATCAATAAAGATATTAGAAATATTGAGCTAAACGAATTTCAAAATGCAATTAACCTATTTCAGACAACTTCGCCGTCATATCCATTATTAAGAAACATTGAAGAATGTTTGACGTATCTTAATTCTAAACAAGGTAAGAATGAAATTGATAAACTCTTAATTGAAATTAAAAAATTTAAAGATGAGCTAAAACATTTTGATATCGATTTCTATGAGGCTTCTAATCAAGATATTACAAAAATTATCTTAAGAAAAAACGGATTAAATTGCTCAAAACTATCTGAAATATTATACAATGAATTTGATATTGAAGATGAGATGAATTCAAGCAATTATTGCCTCTTTTTAACAGGAATTGGGACAAAAAGCTCAAAACTAAATAAATTAAAAAATGCGCTTAAAAAAATTGAAAATAGCGATAATTACGAATTTGAAAAATATCAATTTCAACCATATCCTTTGGTTAAAATTCAACCAATTAACGCATTTAATAGAGATTATAAGTTCGTAAACAAGGATGAAGCTATATTAAAAATTTCAAATAAAATAATTATGCCATATCCCCCCGGAATTGGGCTTTTATATCCCGGAGAAGCCATTCAAGAATGGCATTTAAAATATTTAGAAGATGATGTAGAAATAATGGTATAAATATGAAAAAAAGAGCGATTGTAGTTGTTGTTGATTCAATGGGTTGCGGGGCTTTGCCTGACGCAATGGAATATGATGACGAACTTTCTTGCAACACTTTAGCAAACCTCGCAAATGCAACAAACGGATTAAATGTTCCTAATCTTGAAGCTATGGGCTTTGGAAACATAATTGATATCAAAGGCGTTAATAAAACAAATACTCCAAGCGCTGATTATGGCATTTTAAAAATGAAATCCAAAGGAAAAGATACAACTACAGGGCACTGGGAATTAATGGGTCTTGTTTTAGAAAATCCGTTTAAAACCTATAAAAAATTTGATGATAAATTAATTAATGAATTTATTAAAAGAACTTCATGCTCTGGAATTTTAGGCAATAAACCTGCTTCTGGAACAGCAATAATTGAAGAATTAAATGAAGAGCACCAAAAAACAAAATACCCAATAATTTACACATCTGCCGATAGCGTATTTCAAATAGCACTCGATATTGATTTAATCCCCGTTGAAACACTGTATGAATGGTGCAAAATCGCAAGAGAAATTTTAGATGAATTTAACTATGGAATTTC